>JAAZKQ010000474.1 GCA_012799755.1 Lentisphaerota bacterium
CTCCCGCCGCAACCCCCTGAGTCATCCTGGTCCTTCGTAGCCGAGCTCCAGCAGACGCCCCTCCACCGGCCTTTCCAATGGCCCGAACGCAGCGCCCGCCGCAACGAGGCCGACCTCAGCCAGGGCGTCGCCATCGTCAACACCGTCCCCGATCCCGACGGCGCCCTCGAAACCGCCTTTGCCGACTTCCAGTTCTTCCTCGACTGCGCTAAGATCCCCCTCGTTGCCGCGGACGCTCCCGGCGCCTTCGTCATCAACATCACCCAGAGCCGCCGCTGCCGCAAAGCGGAATACCACCGTCTGCGCATCAACGCCCGCCAGTGCAACATCTGCGCCGCCGACAACGACGGCGTCCGCCGCGCCCTTGTCTGGCTGGAAGAGTTCATGCAGAGCGCCCAAGGCCCTTTCCTCCCCAAGGGCGACCATGCCCGCACACCCTTCATCCGCGACCGTATCTCCCGCTGTTTCTTTGGTCCCATCAACCGCGCCCCAAAGCACCGCGATGAACTCAATGACGACGTCAATTACTATCCCGACGAGTATCTCAACCGCCTCGCCCACCAGGGCGTCAACGGCCTCTGGCTCAGCATCAAGCTGCGTGACACCGTGCCCTCACGCCTCATTCCCGAATTCGGCAACGGTTCGCCGCGACGCTTGGCGAAGCTGCGCGACACCGTCCGCCGCTGCGCTCGCTACGGCATCCGCATCTTCGTCTTTTGCATTGATCCGGCCGCACTGCCGCTGGACAGCCCGGCCCTCGCCGCCCACCCCGAAATCAAAGGGCGCGTCGCCGGCGGCCAAGCCGCCTTTTGCACCAGCAGTGCGCTGGGCCAGGCCTACCTCGAAGAAGCCACGCGAGAGCTCTTCAGCGCCGTGCCCGGCCTTGGCGGCATGATCGTCATTCCCGTCGGCGAACGCTTCACCAACTGCTATTCTCTGAGTGCGGACACGCAAAACTGCCCGCGCTGCCGGGAGCGCACTCCCGAAGCCGTCCTGGCTGACACCCTTGCGGCCATGGTCCGCGGCGTCCACGCCGTGGCCCCTGAAGCGCTGGTCATTGCCTGGCCCTACGGCCAAATCATCGCTTGGGGCCGCGAGCGCGGCATCGCCGCCGGCTCGCAGCTGCCGCCGGGAGTCGTCCTCATGCACAACTTCGAGACCGACAGTACCAAAGTCCAGCTCGGCAAGAGCCGCCCCTGTTGGGATTACTGGCTTTCGCATGTCGGCCCCGGCAAACTCTGTGAGGACGCCAGCCGGGCCGCTGTCGCCCGCGGCAACCGCGCCTTCGCCAAACTCCAGGTCAGCTGTTCGCATGAAATCGCCACCGTGCCCTGCATACCTGTCCCGGGCCTGCTCTATCAGAAATACCGCGCCATGCGCAAACTCGGTTTCAGCGGCGCCATGTACTGCTGGTTCATGGGCAGTTACCCCGGCCTCATGAGCCATGCTGCCGGACTGCTTGCCAACGAGCCATTCCCGGCCAGCGAGACCGACTTTCTCCAGCAACTGGCCGCCATTACCTGGCCACGGCATCCGCGCCAACTTGTCAAAGCCTGGCAGTTCTTCCAGAAGGGCTTTGAGTGCTTCCCCGCGACTCACATCTTTCAGTACTACGGCCCCGTCAACGACGGCCCCGCCTGGCCCCTTTTCCTCATTCCCCGTGAGTTGCCCCTCGCGCCGTCATGGCTGCTGCGCTACCCCCCAAGCGGCGACCATATCAACGAATGCCTCGCCAGTAATTTCACCCTCGCCGAAGTCACCAGCCTCTGCGACAGCATGGCCAGAAACTGGCGAAAGGGCTGCCGCATTCTCGCACAGCTGCGCGATGATTACCAAAACGATCCCGAACACCTGCGCGAAATCAATCTCGCCGCAGCAATCGGCATTCAACTCGACTTCGCCGCCAATATCCTCCGCTTCTATCAGCTGCGGCAATCTCTCCGCAGCGGCGCCGCCGGCAAAAAAACGCTACAGGCCATGCGTGACATCGTCCTGCGCGAAATCTCCCACAGCGAGCGCCTCTGTCTTCTCGCCGAGCAGGATTCCCGCCTCGGCTTCCACGCCGAAGCTGAAGGCTACACCTACTTTCCGGCCAAGCTTCGCTGGCGCATCAAGCAACTCGAATGGCTGCTCGAAACCGAGTTTCCCTTGGTCGCCGAACGCCTCGACAAGAGGCAGACGCCATTTCCCCCCTCCACTCTTAAGCGCTGTGACTGTTATCACCTTGACCGGCTCCCCAGCGACAACTGTCAGGAGCAACGTTGCGAGCACTGGCTGGCCGCACTACCCGCCACCACCAGCAGCGAATACGGCAGCGGCTACGAAGTCATCCCCACACCAGCCAACAGCCCCCAAACCTCTTGGCTCGCATCCTACGACGACAATTCACTCTTCCTCATTGTCAACTGCCAGGGCGACAACGCCAGCCAGCCCGGTCAGCGCGTTGAACTCATCTTCGAAGCCGGTCCATGCCCAACCCGACGCGTTTTCACCTTCACCCTCGGCGGCAGCACCACGACCAAACGCGATGATGGCTACATTTTCCGCGAACAACTGCCATGGACCGTCAATATTAAACAACAAAACAACGAATGGCGTGCGGCAGTCACCATCCCTTGGCAAAGTATTGGTCTCGATATGGATAGCCCGCTGCCCGAAAACATCCGCTTCGCCCTCTTCCGTTACACCCAACTCGCCAACGGCCGAAGCGCCGTCAATTCCTGGGCCGATGCGCAATTCACCAAACCGCGGCTGATCTGGGCACATCTCAACCCCGCAACCGACTACGGCATCATCGAACTGAAGTAGAAACTGAGCCGAAAAACGCCCCTGGCAATTTTCGGCTATCGTAAACGCTTGCGGCAGGCTTTCTTTAACCATGAGACAAGCCTGCCCGCCACACAAATTGCGGAGAAAAGTTCTGCCCATGTCCCCACATGCTGACGCTCAGTCTCCTGCCATTGTCGCGAAGGTCTTTTCTGCCATACCGCGTCGCAGCCACAAGCTCGACCCGCTACGTGCGATCAGCCTGGGTTATATCCAGCTGGGGCAAGCGGCCACCACCCTCACCGACGGCGGCGACACAAAAAGCACCTATGTTGAAGGGATGAAAATGTTCCGTTGCCCGTCGCATCGGCTGCTGGCCGGCGGTGGCGAAGTCGGCAGCATTTATTACTGGAGCACTTGCAGTTACGGGATCAATTTCGTGCTCGACAACGCCAATGGCGCGGCGAAGAGTTACTTCTACCTGTTGACCAGCCGCATCACGTCGCCCGGGCAGACGTTGTACTGCGGCGAATACTGCAACTATCCGGTTCCCGGGGTCACCCAGGACAACAAATGGCGCCATCCGCTCCTGCGCGCCAACGGCGCCGGCTATAACACCATCCCCTATGGCGCCGGCAACTACCACAACGGCTTCCAGACCAACCTGCTCTACTTTGACTCGCACGTCGAAAGCGTCAATGGCGTCCAGCTCATGAATAGCTATGCGGATCAAGCACCTTGGAATTCTCCCGACCTGAAAGCATGCTTCGCCAACTGAGCAGTCTCTCACCCCCACCCCCTTTCCCACTTCAGGAGTCGAAAAACAACGATGCGGACCTCTAAAATATTATGGCCGCTGGCCATGCTGACCATGACAAACTTACACGCTACCGACCGAATCACGTCCCTCCCGCTGGAAACGCGGGAGCGCCAGTTTCCCAAAACCCTCTTCTTCCCCCGCGCCCACCTCAAGTACAACCTGGCGACCAACTGTTTCCGCCAACGCCAGCCGGCCGACTGGTTTGACCGCCCGCTCTTCGGCGATCACTATGATATACCCCAAGATGAACTGGGCTTCGGTGGCAGGCAAGCCTATCTGGATGGAGTGAAAATCTGTCAGGATTACGGCATGGACGGCTTGGCCGCTCTGATCATACCAGTCAGCAATTCCTACATCTCCCGCATGGAAAAGATGTTCGAATGGCTGCCGGAAAATAGCTCATTCAAGATCCTGCCCGAACTATCAATCTTAAAGAATACCTTTGGCGACCCCGTGCTGGCACAAGTGCTTTCCGGCAAGCTGCCCGACAGCGCCGGCATCTTCGACCGCGTCTTCAAGACCGCCCTCGCCTCGCCGCATGCCGTCCGCCACCAGGGGAAAATCGTCATCTCTTCCTACATGGGCGATTCCCTGACCCCTGAAGACTGGCAGGAACTCCTCGCCGGCTGGCGCCAGAGCTACGGGGACAGCTTCCTGTTTGTGCCCGAAGTTCGCATGCCGCTCTACTACAAACGCATCCCCTACACCACCAAGGGCGGCCTGACCCAGGCTGAAATCGAGGAAATGAAAGCCGTCCTGCGCAGTTATCTCGACGTGTGCGACGGCGTACATTTCGCTGCCTGCAATCACCTCGCCATCGCGCCGGACAACCGCTACGGCAGTGTGGAGTTTTTCCGGAACATCATCGTTCCGGTGATGGTATCGGTGCTGAATGAGCCGGCCTACCGCGGCAAACTGCTGGGACTAGGCGTCGCCAAGGGCTACATCAACCACCAAGCCAACTCCAACATGCTTGAGGAGGGCACCAAACTCCTGCGCGGCACCCTTGAGGCCGCCCTCGCCGCCAATCCCGACTACATCATCCTCGTGGAATGGAATGAGCTAAATGAAAATACCAACCTGGAGCCGACGGTCTGCGAGGGGTTGACCAACAAGTACCTCTTCCGCAATTACCTCGGCCTTCCCAATGTCAG
>JAAZKQ010000475.1 GCA_012799755.1 Lentisphaerota bacterium
CTATGGACAGTATGGACGGCAAACGAGCAGGTGTTGTCGTCCATCGCGTCCTTCGTGTCCATAATGTCCATGTTGCGCCGTAGGCGCTTAACCATGCTTAACCCCAGCCTTCAGGCTGGGGGGGGGAAGCTCCCCATGAGCCAGTGCCTTGTAAAGGCGCCACAGCTGGAAAAGAGCGCCTACACGACCGGTATCAACGGCTGACCGATTACGCGTCATCACGGCATAAGCGGCAGCGGTTCTGACGCGGCGTCACAGAACACCTTGATCATGCAGGCGCCGCTGCGGAGATCGCCCTGGCTGTGGCTCTTGACATGCCCATCCACATAGGCGCCATTAGTCCGACCGCCGTGAATAAGCGTGATGGCGGAAACCCCATTAAAGTTGTCGCAACGGAATAGCCAGCAGCTGAGGCCCTTCCGATCACCTGTGTAGCGGGTGGTATCCGCAAACATCAGCGTTTCCGATGGCAGCTTCATGCTTTTCATGCTATACGCCTGCAACGGAACGCCAGACGCCCCCCAGATGGCGAAATCCCCCAACTTGTCCTTTTTGCCGTTGATGTTGTTTATGTAATCGTTATCAAACCTTAGCTGGAGTTGCCCATAGGTGTAAAAATAGTCCGCGGATGGCGCCGGGAGAGTGCTGGGACAGTTCAGCGTCGGGTCTTTCGCCGTAAAACCGAAAAGCTTATGCCAAGTGGAATAGCTCGTGCCCGTGGTCGGCTGATTGTGAATGATATAGTCGTCATTGTCCGATGCGTACATCGCCATGCTTAGGGCAATCTGCTTGAGATTGTTGGTGCAAGAAATGCTCCGGGCCTTCTCCCGCGCCTTCGCCAGCGCCGGCAACAGCATGGCGGCCAAAATGGCGATAATCGCGATCACCACCAAGAGCTCAATCAGTGTAAAAATGCGTTTTTTCACCTTTCCGCCTCCTGTGTTTTGCGGGTTGCGAACGTCATTTGGCAGGCTCGACCAGCGACCCTCCGCCGCTTGACGCATTCATTGCCCGGTCCTCGTTGTTTCGCCCATGCTTGCGGCCTCGCGGCGCGCTTTTTCCTCAGGCATCCAAAATGATTTCGCGATCATGCCAGATTGATTCGTAGGCGGCGTTCATCACCCGCACCGCCGCATAGCTATCCGCCAGACTGCATTCCGGCGCCGCCAGGCGCCCCTCTATCGCCGCGATGAAGTTGCCCATCCGTGAGTCGTCAGCGCTGCGCCAATATCGCGGCGCCAATTCGACGATCAGTCGGTCCGGCGACACGCAATGCTTGCCCAGCACATAGCAGTGCCGGTCAAAAAAGTCTGCGGAAAGATAGCCCTTGCTGCCGGTGATCTTCAGATTGCACTCCAGCGATTTCGGCCACAGCAGCCGCCGCGTGGACACCGGCTCCTCCAAATTGGAGTAGGAGGGATTGACAAAGTACTTCACGCCGCCACTGAGCTCGCCGGTAATTGCCGCATGGTCTTCAACCTCCAACTCCGCCCGCTGATTGGTCGCCGACATCGCTTTCACGCTGCGAAATTCCCGCCCGCTTATCCAGCGGATCAGATCGTAAGGATGTGGGTGGTCGGTGATGGCGCCGCCGCGAAAGACCGTCGCGCCCGGACGCAAGGGCACCCGCTTTCCGTAGGACAATTCCGGCACTCCCCAGTTGGGATAGTAATTGCAGGGACTCTGCGAGATATTCGTCAAGTACACCGACTGCAGCTCGCCGATCACGCCGGCCCGCACCATGTCGCGGGCCTGGATGAACTGCGGCAGAAAATGCAGTTCCAGCTCGGTGCCAATCACCCGGTCATAGCGCGCCTGCATGGCCAGCATCTCCCGGCACTCGTCCTCATCCATGGAAATGACCTTCATCGTGAAAATGTGCAGCTTGCGCCGCACCGCTTCACAAAACATCGCGAAATGATCGCGATTGTCGCTGCCAATGATCACGATGTCCGCATCCGCATGGGCATCAAGCATGGCGTGATAATCGTCATGCCAGGCGACGGCATCGGCGCCGGCGCCGACTATGTTCCGCGCGGCCGCGAGTCGCTGCGGGTCGGGGTCCGATACCGCCACCAGCTGCCGATTCGACCCCGCCGGCGCACAGCCCCGCAAATACTGCGGAATATGGGGATTGGCCGCGCCCGCAATCATGATCTTGTACCGCTTCATGAAAGCACCTCCGCAATCATGGACAGCCACCGCTCGCAGCCCAGCTTGCCTGGAGCAACCTCGCCTCGCTCAACCGCCAGCGCAAAACGCGACTCCATCCACGCAAAAGGGCCCGCCGCCAAGGACTTCAGCCCATCGTCCGCAATGTACTGACCATAACTCTTGTCATCGGCATAGAGCAGGCCCTCTTCGTTGAAATAGCCCACCAAGGGCTGATTGGTGACATGCCCGGCGCTGAAATTGGCCTTGACGAAAGCGATGTCCGGCAGGGAATCCGGCAGGCACTCATTGGCCTCAAACTCCGCCACCACACCGTTCGCGAATTCCGCCAGCGCAAACAGGTTGTTCGCGCCGGCGCACTTCTCGATGTACAGCTTGCGACAGGGCGCGTCCGCAAGATATCCCGCACCGTCCAGCATCGCCGAAAAACGGTCGTAGACGAAGCACGCCTCGTCCGCGGCATGCTTTCGCGGTCGGCTGGCGGTAAAACGCAAGGAGCGCAAGTCGCCGCAGAGCCCGGCGACGACCATCTCGCGTATCTTCGCCACCACGGGGAAGGATCGCCAGTAAAACGCCGGGCAAAACGTCCCGTCGTCACGGCGCCGAGCCGCTTCACGCGGCGAAATGATGTCTGTTTTAAGCGCACTCATTCAGTTCTTCTCCAGCTGGAAAATGACCGTGTCGCCGCGCTTCAACTGCACACGCAGTTCTGTAGCCGCCGGGTAACGCTCGTCGTTGTTCAAATTGCGGACCTTGCGCGCCTCGGGCAGCCGTATGCGTTTTTCGCCGTCACTGACGGCGTGCACCATCAAGAAGCTCTCATTGACCTGGAAGACGTCGCCGCTGTCCATATAGACCGGAATCCCCAGCATCTCACAGGCGCCCCGAGCGAGGTCGGGGGTCAAGGTGTTCAACGAGAAGATGCTGGTTCCCCAGTCGCATGGTTTGACGGCCAGCGCGCCCCGCCCGTCCAATTCGCCAATCACCTCAGCCGCCGGGTCATCAACAAAAAACGCCGGCGCAAAAGCTTCCATTTTCAGCACCCGCTTCTCGCTCAGCGGCGCTGACTGCCCGTCGCGACGTATTTTCCCCAGATAGCGCGCCAGGGGATGTTCGCTCCGCGTGATCACCAACTGCGAAGCCGGCTGCTCCGCCACCCGCCGCAGGGTCATGCCGGTCAGCTGCGCCATCGTCGCCACGGAGGCCCCCGTCGGCGACAGATAGCCCGGCGCATAAATCCACAACGCCGCCGCATGATTGCGCGACAGCTTCCGCTGGATGGCCTCGCGGCGCTCCGGCGTGATGTAAAACGCATTGAGGAAGATGTACAGCTTGTAGTCCGGCATCCGCTCATGGCCGATGTCGCCAAGCAAATACACGTCACTGGGCGCGCCGATAGTGGCCAGCTCGGTCTTTACCCGCGCCAACGACGCGCAATGGCTGTACCGGCCGGAATAGAAGTGCATGCTCTCTTCATCGCAAAGCACCGCCACCTGCGCCAGCGAACGCCGCGAAACGTCGTGATACTCTCGATTGAGGCGACTCATGGACGCGATCTGCTCCATCAGCGCGTCTGTGTGAAAAGTCCCGTTGCCGGCAATCAAAAACCACCAGATGTTGGCGCCATGCGTCAAGGCGTTGCCGAAGCTGCGCCAATGCGTGTTCAGACTCTCCTGCAAACTGTCCGCGCGATACGCTTCGTTGCCACGACTGAGGTAGGTGCGCATGTCGGCTTCGTCATAATAGACCTTGTTGTGCAGCCGGATCGAAGCCTGATAGCCAACGATATAATCGCCGGACTGGCCATCCCGCCGGGTAGCGTAGTTGGTCGGCGCGCAAAAAAAGTCAAGGTTGTCGTCCTCAAGCAACTCCTGGAAGCCCTGAAAGCCGAGATTGGCCAAGGCAGGCCCGGAACTCATGCCCATGGAGTAGCCATAGAATGTCCCCACCAATTTGCGGGTGACGCAGTTTTCACGCACCACCTTCGACACCTGCCGGATCGCTGCCGTCGTCGCCTTGCTCATGAAGCGGCGGTAGTCGTAGACCTGGCGGCAGCGCAAGGGATCGCGGAAAAAGCCGTCCTCGGCACTCAGACGCTGCTCGGGCGTGGGGATGTCCGCCGTCGCCAAAGTCAGTTCGGCATCGCCCCAGGCTTGCGCCAAGGACGCGTCATCGGCATACTCACTGCGCAGAAAACGCCGGAAGGCTTCGCGATTGATAACCGAATAATCCACCAGACCATCTTTGTAATTCCACCAGAACCACTCCGATGTTGACCCACCCGCCGGAACATAACCCACGATGTGCGGCGCCAATGGCGAATGCTCGAAATAGCGGACAAAATCGGCGAGCATCACCGACACGTCCCGCAGCCATTTCTCCGAACTCATTGGCGGTTGCACGCCCTGCTTGCCGAATTCGTCCACCACCCGCTCGGCCGGATTTTCTTTGAGCCACCACTCCGGCGCATTCAGCTTGACCCGCACAATGATGGCAGCCTTGGGATTGGCCTCCACGATCTTCTCCAAGCGCGCCGCCACGCGTTCAAATTCATACTGACCATAGCCTGTCCACCAATGCGAGCAGCTGTCACCCAGCTTCAGCCATGTCCAGAAAATCTCGCTGTAATAATTCACCCCGGCGGCGGCAAAATCCCGAGCCGAGAGGAAGACGCCCTGCTCATTTGCGCACATATCCGGCATCATGCACATCGTCGCCTCGGCGACGCCGTCGCGAAAGATGCTCGGGACGCCGCCGTGCTCCGCAATAGTCATCACCGGCGAGGTCGCAGCTGCCGCAGGCGCCGGCAAGGCCGCCTCGTAACGTTCCACCAGCGCCAGCTTCCGCTTGAACTGCGGATCGTACTCGGGAAACTCCTTCCGCCAGGCCACTGACAGCGTCTTCTGCGGATAGTGCGCCGCCGTCTGCAAGCGAAACGCCTCCACCTGTGCCGCACTCAATGCGCTGTCCCACAGCGTGACTCGGTCCAGCAGGCCATTCAGCGGAAAAGTCCGGTGACCACCACTGGTCTGGCCGCCGCCCAGCAGCAACGGCGCATCAGTTATTTGCAGTTCCCGCCTTGGCGCCGTGACGTCAAAAACCTGCTCGCCGTTCAAGTACATCCGGATGGCGCCGCGGTCAAAACTCACCGCCAGAAAATTCCAGCGATTGGGCAGCAACTTCGGGCACTCCGCAAACGCCCGCCGGCCCTCCCCAGGCACGGCAAAGGCATTGCCGTTGCGGAGGATGCCATGCCATTGGCCATTGACCCGATAGCCGAACTCGGGCATCAGACCGTAGAGGTCCAGCTTGAAATCAACCTAGTCGCGTTCGCTCCGATCACCCTTGAAGACGATGCTGCGATAGTGATTGCCGCTCTGCCGGCAGGGCATGACCCACGCGGCCACCGTCAGAGCTGCCGGACTCAGCCGTACACCCTCACTGGCCACTTCGCCGATGCCGACGCTGTCATTGATCACCCACATGACCTGATGCTGCGGATGGTAACGAGCGGCTTGGACGCCGGCAATGTCCACCCCGGCAAAGCTCGCCACCGGCAGCGGCAACTCCTGTCCCAGCAGCGGCAGAGCCGCGACCGACAAACTCACGCTCAACACACTCAATACACCATGGCGCAACGTCATGTTCTTTTTCCTCCTTCGCTCAGCCGAGCATCACAGACTCTTGACCAGCGCCCATATTTCTTCAGCGTCGCCGCATTGCGCTCGTCGCCGCCGGGCCTCCTGCCACGGCATTGCTTGCCGTCGAGCTAGTCGCCATCGTTCTTTTTTCCTTTGTCATCACCCGTTCACCGCCCGACCTGGCTGGATGGCCAGGCAACAGGAACTCTCACGCGGCACCAAGGTCGGATCAAGCTGATTGACCGTCAGCGGCATGACCTGCCCATCAAGACGCCGCAACAAGACGTCCAGAGCCCGTTCCGCAAGCTGCGGCAAGGAATAGGATACGCTGGTCAGGGACGGATAGGTCTCCGCCGCCACCGGCAAGTTGTCCATCCCCACAATCGCCAAATCCTCCGGCACCCGCAGCTGGCATATCCGGGCCGCGCGCAACAAGCGCAAAGCCAACAAATCATGATAGCAAAAAACTCCCGTGCGTTTGCCGCGATGACGCTTGAGCAACCAACTGCACAAGCTGTCCTCGGCTTCAGTCAAATCGGCTGCCAGACAATGCTCCGCCGGCAAGGCGCAGCCCCGTTCGCGAAGACCGTGCGCATAGCCGCGCGCGCGCACGTCATTGTGCATATACTGAGTGCCCAGATAGAAATAATGCCGACACTGTTGATGCACCAAATGCGCCGCAGCCAGGCGGCCCGCCTCAAAGTCATTCACCGCCACCACGTCGGCGTCAATGCCGGCCACCTGACGACCAATCAGCACGAATGGCCGAGCCAACGCCGCCAACGCCGCCGCGGAAGCGACATCATTGGCCGGACAGATGAGAAAGCCCGTTGCGCCGGCGGCCGCCAACATCCCCAGCTGCCGCTTCTCGTGCTTGAGATCGTAACAACTACCGGCTGAAATGATCTCCACCTCGCGCCGCCGAGCGGCCTGCTCCAACGCATTCAGCAGACACGCAAAGAATGGATTCTCCATATTCGTCAGCAAGACCCCAAGACGCCTGACCACAGCATGGTCGGAATGGCGATAAGCCACACTCAGGCGTTTGCCGCTGCGCACCAGCAAGCCTTGGGCTTTCAGTTTGTTCACCGCCCGCTGCGCCGTCACCAGCGACACCCCAAACTGCTCGCGAAGGCTGCGCACCGTCATAAAAACACTACCGGCGTCGCCATGCTTGCCACGACGAATCTCGTCCGCCAACGTCGTCACGATCTCTGCGCCTTTTCTCGCTGACATGTCGCGCACCTCGGCTCGCTCTGATCAACTGATTAATAGTATTGCCGGAAGTATAACAATAACGCAATATAAGTATAACAAAAAAAGCATGCCAATCAGACTGCGTTCAGGCTGGGGGATCATACGTAACCGGTTACTCATTGATATTGGTTGGTCCCAGGGGACGCCTGAGACCGTTTGGACTCATTGGCAACGGCGCTGGGGCGAGGACTCACGACTCATAAGGCATGTTCCCATGGATTGGACAACCGGGACACTCGGGACTGCGGGGAATGACACATTGGCCCCAGGGGACTGCTTGGCCGACGCCGGGGACTCCTGGAGAACAACACGTATCGATGGGTGACCGCTTACGATCACACAGTATCAATGGCGCCTATGAAACCCGCCGCGCGGTCAGCCACCCATATGGGCCGTGGATTTCCTGCAAATTGTCCCCGGCGCGTTCCCCGCCGGGGTGCTTACTGACCGATTACTTTCCTCCCCCTCGCAGCAACCAACTATGCTTTTCGGCTCAGCGTCCTTGCCTAGTCCTGCGGAACCGCGCAGTCACACTGCAGCAGCAGGCCTTTGCACCAGGCGAAAATGTCTTGCCAGTTGCGTTCGGTCAGCGCCGGCGCCGCAGTGACGCCCAGGGCCATATCAATCAGCCATTGGCATTGCTGGACAGTCTGTGGCGAGTCTTGGTAGTCGCTCAGCCAGCCAGCCTCGTGGAGATAAACCAGGCAGACGCCACTGAGTATCGCCGCCGACGGCAGTGACCGAGCCGCCAAAGTCCGGTAGGCATTGCAGGTCGCGCGGAAAAAATGCTCGTGGGCAATCCCCGGCAACACATTGTCCAACGCGAAGCGCGCCAGCCAGCAGGCGGCTTGGAAGTTGCCGTAGTCGGCGGAGACCCCAACAAAGTCCTCCAGCAATTCGCTGTCTTGGCACTTCTGTAGTTCGTTTTGGCGAGGTGTGTAACGCACCCGTAGACAGCGAAAGAGATCAAAGTGCGGAAAACGGCGCTTGCCGCTGCTCAAGGCATGGTAGATCAAAAAGGCCACTTTACCTTGGTCGGGGGTGATGCCGTTGACAATAAGGTCGCCCTCGCCGTACGGGACTTTCCGCAGCACCAGATATTCAGTCTCAATGGCCTCGCTCATGGTTACACCACACCGTCCCGACTGGCAATGATATAGACCGCGCTAGTCGTCCAAGTTACGGGACCGGTCGAAAAGACTCGCTGCAACAGCTGTCGGCAGCTTTGCAACTCCTCGTCATTCAGGCCATGCCGCCGTAGACGGTCGACATAAGTCCCGGGCGCATTCTCAAACCAGCGGGCAAGTTGCTGCGCACTGATGAGCTGTTCACGATGGAAATGTGTCAGCTCCGTCTGCACTTTCAGACCGGCCGCAGCCAATGCCGCTTCGAGTTCAGGCACATCCCAGTTCACCACCGGGTCTTCGGCATCATGGTACACAGCCTCCTCGGCCTGACGATAGCGCTTCTGAAGCACAGGCGGCAGCTCAACGCCGGCAGCGGCAGCAGCCTCTCCGGCAAGGAATTCACTCAGGCGCTGACTGCGGCGCGGCAGATTCTCGCAGAGGCTGATGCTGCCCCCTGGCAGCAGCAAACAAGCCACTACATC
>JAAZKQ010000476.1 GCA_012799755.1 Lentisphaerota bacterium
CTTTCAGCGCGGCTTGCCCTGGGCTGGTATGTTTTGCGCCTTCAGCGCTGAAAACCAAAGAGGCGACAGGAAAACGCCAACACACCGGCCTTCCTACACCAAGCAGTCTACCCTCAAAAAAATCTGCGCCAATCTGCGTAATCTGCGGATAAAAAATGTCTGTTATCAATCGGTGACCGCTTACCCCGCTTACTTGCAACCGCATGAATAGGGGACGTGACTAATCGCCAATTTGGTATAAGTTATATCTTTTGTGTTTTTCCCGAACTTTTCAGAATCTGTCTTCGAGGTATAAGGAACATGAGCAAAGCGATGACGGCGGCCGAGTTGCGGCGTAAATATATTGATTTTTTCAAACGGCATGGCCATGCCGAGATCAAAAGCGCACCGCTGGTGCCGGAAAATGACCCGACCTGTCTGTTCACCACCGCCGGCATGCATCCGCTGGTGCCCTACCTCCTCGGCGAGAAGCACCCCGCCGGCAAACGCCTGGTGAACGTGCAAAAGTGCCTGCGCACCGGCGATATTGACGAAGTCGGCGACCCCTTCCACTTGACCTTCTTTGAGATGCTGGGCAACTGGTCCCTGGGGGATTATTTCAAGGAAGAAGCCATCGCCATGAGCTTCGAGTTCCTCACCAAGGAACTGGGCTTCGCGCCCAAGGATATCAAAGTGACCTGCTTTGCCGGTGATGAAAATGCCCCGCGCGACGAGGAAGCCGCCGGCATCTGGATTAAACTGGGCATCCCCGAAAAGAATATCAGCTACCTCGGTAAAGAAGACAACTGGTGGGGGCCCGCCGGCGAGACCGGCCCCTGCGGACCTGACACCGAGATGTTCGTGCCCCTGGACCGCCCCGATTGCGGTCCCGATTGCGGCCCTGCCTGTGGCTGCGGCAAGTGGGTCGAAATCTGGAACGATGTCTTCATGCAGTACAACAAGACCGCCGACGGCACCTACGTCCCGCTCGAAAAGCCCAATGTTGACACCGGCATGGGCGTGGAGCGCGTCACCGCCTTCATGCAAGGCGTCCGCAGCGCTTACGAAACCGAGCTGTTCCGCGGCATCTTCGCCAAGATCGTCGAATTGGCCAACAATCCCGAGGCCAATTTCAACAACCGCCGCGCCCGCATCGTCGCCGAGCACCTCCGTGCCTCGACTTTCCTGATTGCCGATGGTGTCAAGCCCGGCAACGTTGACCAAGGCTATGTTCTGCGCCGACTCATCCGCCGTGCCGTCCGTGAAGCCCGTCAGCTCGGCATCAAGGACATCTTCTGCAGCAAGATCGCCGATGTCGTCATCAGCGAATACAGCGAGGCCTATCCCGAACTCGCCCAGCACGCTGAGGCCATTCATGAAGAACTCAACCGCGAGGAAGAGCAATTCGCCAAGACCCTCGAAAACGGCACCCGTGAATTCAACAAGCTCATTGAAAAATTCCCCCCGCAGCTGGAAAACAAAGTCATCAGCGGCCGCAAGGCTTTCAATCTCTACGAGACCTACGGCTTCCCGCTGGAACTGACCCGCGACATGGCCCAGGAAAAAGGCTTCACGGTGGACGAAAAGGGCTTTGCGGAAGCCTATGCCAAACATCAGGAACAGTCCCGCGCCGGCGCCATGCAAAAATTCAAGGGCGGCCTGGCCGATTCGTCGGACAAAACGGCGGCCCTCCATACCGCCACCCACCTGCTGCACCAGGCCCTGCGCCTGACCCTCAACCCCGACGTCGCCCAAGCCGGCTCCAATATCACCGCCGAACGCCTCCGTTTCGACTTCACCTACAACGACAAGATGACCCCCGAGCAGATCAAACAGGTGGAGGACATCGTCAACGAACAGATCAAGCGCGATCTGGAGGTAAACTGCGAGGAAGTGACCTTGGAGGTCGCCAAGGAACGCGGCGCCATCGGCCTCTTCCAAGCCAAGTATGGCGACGTCGTCAAGCTCTATACCGTCGGTGATTTCTCCATGGAAATCTGTGGCGGCCCCCACGCGCCCCGCACCGGCGGCATGGGCCACTTCAAGATTCTCAAGGAGGAGAGTTCCAGCCGCGGTGTCCGCCGCATCAAGGCCATCTTGGAATAAGTCAAGGAATGAATGGCACCGGGACGGCGGCGCGCCGAGGAATTTCCCCCGCATTATAGCTAGCAGCAGAAACCCAAAAAAGGAGCAACATCATGGCAGTGCCTTTCAAGATTGACCTCAGTGGCAAAGTCGCCGTCGTCACCGGCGGCGGTGGCATCCTCTGCAGCATCATGGCCGAGGCCCTCGCTGAGTGCGGCGCCAAAGTCGCCATCCTTGACCTCCGCAAAGAAGCGGCGGACAAAGTCGCCGCCGCTATCAAGGCCGCCGGCGGCAGCGCCATGGGCGTAGCCTGCGACGTCCTCAATCGCCAGAGCATCGAAGCGGCTGAAGCCGCTGTCAGCAGCGCTTTCGGGCCTTGTGACATCCTCATCAACGGCGCCGGCGGCAACAATCCCAAGGGCACCACTTCCAACGAGCAGATGAGCGAAGCCGACCTCAGCAACAGCAACCCCGACATCAAGACTTTCTTCGATCTCGACCCCAAGGGCATTGAGTTCGTCTTCAATCTCAACTTCCTCGGCACCTTGCTGCCCACGCAGGTCTTCAGCCGCAGCATGGCCAAGAACAAGAACGGCGTCATCATCAACATCTCGTCAATGAACGCCTTCAAGCCCCTGACCAAGATTCCTGCCTACAGCGCCGCCAAAGCCGCCGTGAGCAATTTCACCCAATGGCTGGCCGTGCACATGGCGCCCATGGGCATCCGCGTCAACGCCATCGCCCCGGGCTTCTTCCTTACCGACCAGAACCGCTCCCTGCTCACCACGCCGGACGGCGGCCTCACCCCGCGCTCCCATAAAATCCTCAACCACACGCCGATGGCCAAGTTCGGCGAGCCGTCCGACCTGCTCGGCGCTCTTCTCTGGCTGACCAGCGACAAGGCCGCCGGCTTCGTCACCGGCACGGTCATTCCGATTGACGGCGGCTTCAGCGCCTACTCCGGCGTCTGAGCCTAAGCACCCCGTCGCCGTCACCGAGCATCAACCACAGCAGTACGGATATATAGCTATGGCCAAGAAAAACCTCCTTATCGCCCAATCAGGCGGGCCCTCGCCTGTCATTAACAGCTCCCTCAGGGGCGTCGTTGAAGCCGCCAAGTGCTTCCCGGATCGGATCGGCACGGTCTTCGCCGGCTGGCACGGCATTGAAGGCGTCCTCAAAGAAGAGCTGCTGAACCTCAGCGCTCAGGACGAGCAGGAAATCGCCCTGCTCCGCAACACCCCCGCCGCCGGCGCCATCGGCACCTGCCGCTATAAGGTCAAAAAGAATCAAACCGATGACTTTGATCGCATCGTAGCCATCCTCAAGGCCCATAATATCGGCTACTTCCTCTACAACGGCGGCAACGACTCCATGGACACCGCCCACAAGGTCGCCAACCTCGCCCAGGAGCGCGGTCTTGATGTCCTCGGCATCGGCGTGCCAAAAACCATTGACAACGATGTCGGCGACAGCGCATTCAAGCTCATTGACCACACGCCCGGCTACGGCTCCGTCGCCCGTTACTGGACGATGATCACCCAGAATGCCGAAGAAGAAAACCGCGGTTCCTATCCTGCCGACCCCGTGCTGGTCCTCCAGGCCATGGGCCGCAAAATCGGCTACATTCCCGCCGCCGCCCGTCTGGCCGATCCCAAACGCGAGATGCCCCTGCTCATCTTCCTTGCCGAGGCCAAGCTCAGCGTCGCCGAGATGGCTGAACGGGTCAACGCCATGGTAAAAGACCGCGGTCGCGCCGTAGTCGTCATCAGCGAGGGCTGTGACGTCGGCGACCTTGGTGTCGTCAGGGACAGCTTCGGCCACGCGCAATTCGGCGCCAGCGCCATGACCGCCCAGCAGACCCTGGTGAACTACCTCAACCAGCACGGCCTGCCCGCCAAAGGCAGCGCCCGCGGTCAGACCTACGGCACCGATCAGCGCGACACCGCCATCTACGCGTCAACCGTTGATCTTGACGAGGCCTACCGCGTCGGCCAGAAGGCCGTCCTCCTTGCGGTCGAAGGTACCGGCGGTTACATGTCCACCATCCTGCGTGAGCCGGGCTTGATCTACAATGTCCGTTATGACAAAGTGCCCCTGGCCGAGGTCGCCAACTCCGAACGTACCTTCCCGCAAGAATGGATCAGCAAGGACGGCTGTGACGTCAGCGACGACTTCGTGCGTTACGCCATGCCGCTCATCGGCGAGGACTGGCCATCCGTCCCCGTCATCAATGGCCGCCAGCGCTTCGCCATCCTCAAGCCGGTCTTCGCTGACAAGAAGCTGCCGGCATACGTCCCCCAGGCCGACCGCAAATAAGAGCAACCGGAACCAGCATCAGCGCCCCGTCATGGCCGACAACATTATCCGACCATGACGGGGCGTCTTTTTCCTCCTGTCACCAGAGTATCATGCCGACCGTGCCAGCCCCCCTGCTCGACATCAAAGACCTCCGCGTGTGGTTCCCCATCCGCAAAGGCGTGCTGCAACGCCTTGCCGGCCACATTCGCGCCGTTGATGGCGTGTCGCTGAGCGTGGCCAAAGGCGAGACCCTCGGGCTTGTCGGCGAATCCGGCTGCGGCAAAACCAC
>JAAZKQ010000477.1 GCA_012799755.1 Lentisphaerota bacterium
AACTGCGCTGAAATCATGGCAATGCACAAAATGCTGTTACTCGGCGATTTTTTGCGTGAAAAAAGCCGGTTTTTCGGCTATGTTTCGCGCAGTCCTTTAAATCACAGCCCACCCACCCTAGGGGGCCCCCATCCAAAGGTACGGGCGCGCGCTCGCGCGCGAGATGCCCCTCGCTTGGTCTGGAGACCATGAATATCAATGGGCGACTGCTTGCAACGGCTATGCCTTTGCTTGAAAATGGGCGTTGTAAAGCGGCCTTAAAAGAAACATATTAGTTGCTTTGAGATTGCTTGTCCGGGGCTTTGCGCCCATGTCCCAAGTCACTGGAGATGAAACGATGACTGCAGATGCCTTGTGGGGCCATTACTACGCGGTGCGCGAGGCGCTTGAAAAGCAATATCGCTTGCCGATGAATCCCGCTACCGGCCTGGCGCCGGATGCCTTGCTGGCGAAAGCCCGGCAATATCTGGCTACGACCGGCGCCGCCAAGCCGCGGATCATTCAGCGTGCCGAGATACTGCACATGCTGCTTAGTGATGCGGCTATCCGTGTGGACCCCGAGGACTGGTTTGCGGATCATATTGACACCGGTCGCGTCCTGTGGAAAATCCAGCAGCAATGGATGGACGAGGCCGGCAAGAAACTGGGCTTGAACGGTTGGCGCCTCGGTGACTGCGCTTTTGGCCGGCTTGATTTGAGCCACACCTCACCTGGCTGGCGCAATGTGCTCAAATACGGCGCGACGGGCTTGCGTGACCGCGCTAAAGCCGCGCTGGCGACAGCGGCCGATGAGGAGGCGGCGGACTTCTTTCGCGCCGTAATCATCGTCAGCGAAGCTATGCGCATCTATATCTTACGGCTGGCGGCCGAGGCCGAGCGCCTGGGAGCGCAGCGGGTCGTTGCCACTTTGCAGGCCATTGCGGAACGGCCGCCGGAAAGTTTTCACGAGGCGTTGCAGTGGTCCTTCCTGTTTAACCAGGTGCAGGAGATTGAGGGCGAATACGTCCGCTCACAGGGCGTTTTTGAACAGCTGTTCTTTCCCTATTACGACGCTGATCTGCGCAGTGGGCGCCTGACGCGTGAGCAGGCAAAGGAGCTTATTTACTGCTACTTTGACAAGTTTGCCGCGCAGCATTTCGGCGCCGGCAACAACATCTGTTTTGGCGGTCGTGACGCCGGCGGCAAGGACCTCTGCAATGACTTGACGCGACTCTGCCTGGAGGTCTTTGCCGAGCGCAGGATGATTGATCCCAAGTTGTCGTTGCGCATTCATCGCAACAGCCAGCCGGATATTTTAGCGCAGGCAGTTGACGCCGTTCGCAACGGCGCCAACGCCATTGTCTTCGCCAACGACGACATTGCCTTTGAGATGTTTACGCGTCATGGCAAACGGCCGGAGGACATTGTTGATTTCGTGCCCATCGGCTGCTATGAGCCGGCGATCATGGGCAAGGAACTATGCTGCAGCATGAGCGCGTTGTGCAATCTGGTCAAGCCCTTTGAGGAACTGATGACGACCCTGCCGGCGCCGCAGAGCATGGACGAGGTGTTGCGCGCTTACGAATCCATCCTGGCTAAGCATTTGCGACAGGCGATGGCCGAGACCTGTGCTTGGGAGTTGGAATGGCCGCAGGTGAATCCTTCGCCGGTGCTGTCCTCCAGCATGGACTCCTGCTTCGCCAAGGGGCGGGACGTTTCCGCCGCGGGCACGGAATACAGTACTTCGGGCATCATGTGCGCCGGCATTGGCACGGTGGCGGATTCACTGGCTGCCATTGAGTACCTGGTCTTTACGGAAAAACTCTGCAGCTGGGATGAATTGCGCCAAGCGTTACAGGATGACTGGCAGGGCCACGATGAGTTGCGGCTGATTGCCCGTCGCCGCGCCCCCAAATGGGGCAACAACGACGCACGTGCCGACCGCTTTGCCGTGGCCGTCTGTCAATCAACGGCGGAGTTGATCAACAACACGCCGAACAATCGTGGCGGCCACTTCCAGATGGGGTGCTGGTCCATTGACCACGCGGTGAATATGGGCGAGCACAGCGCCGCTACCCCGGACGGTCGGCGCAATGGTGAACCCTTGTCGAAAAATGCCGGCGCGACCATCGGTATGGACAAAAAGGGCGTCACCGGTTTGCTGAACAGCGTGACCAAGCTTGATGCGACTGATTTTCCCGATGGATCGGTGTTGGACATCACCCTGCATCCCACGCTGGTGCGGGGCAGCCTCGGCGGCAAGTGTCTGCAAGATATTTTGGCGACCTTCTGCCGTAAGGGCGGCTTTTTCATCCACTTCAATATCTTTGATGTCGAGACGCTCAAGGCGGCGCAGGCCAATCCCGAAAAATATGCGAATCTGCAAGTGCGGGTCTGCGGCTGGAATGCCCGTTTTATTGATTTGTCGCGCAAAATGCAGGACTGCTTCATCCGCGAAGCCGAAGCAAAGGCGCCGTAATGATGACGACGGGGCTGATATCAGGCGTCAAGAACCTTGAGACCCACGATGGTCCCGGCATACGCACCACGCTGTTCTTGCAGGGCTGTACGCTGCGCTGTCAGTGGTGTCATAATCCGGAAAGCATCAGCCGTGAGCCGTTGCTGCTATACAAGGACATCCGCTGCGAATCCTGCGGCCGTTGCGTGGCTGTCTGTCCCAGCGGCGCCCAGAGGCTGGACGCGGCGGGCAAGCATGTCTTTGACCGTGATAAATGCCAGCGCTGTGGTCGCTGCGTCACTGCCTGTTTGCTGGACGTATTGAGCTTCTCGGCGCGGGAAATCAGCGTTGCTGATGCCTTGACGCTGCTGCTGGAGGATCGTGATTTCTACGAGCAGTCCGGCGGTGGCGTGACGCTGTCCGGCGGCGAGCCATTGTGCCAGGTGGATTTTTGCGTTGAGCTCTTGCAGCGTTTGCGGGCCGCAGGCGTGCATACGGCGCTTGACACCTGCGGGAATGTTCCCTGGCAGGCATTTACGCGCGTGTTGCCGCATACGTCGCTGTTTCTTTACGACCTCAAACTAATGGACTCCGAGCGACATCGGGCCCTGACGGGCTGCGGCAATGAGCTCATTCTGGCCAATCTCCGGCGCTTGGCCGGGCAGGGCACGCCCATTGAACTGCGCATGCCGCTGATTCCGACACTGACCTTGACGCCGACGGAATGCCGCGCCGCCGGCGAATTCCTCGCAAGTTTGCCGGCAGCGATAACGGTGAGGTTGCTGGCCTATCACGATTATGCGCGGGATAAGTACCGCTATGCCGGCTTGGCTGACAGCATGCCCAAGGTGCCCATTCCGTCCGTGACCGACTTGGAAAAGGCCGCCGGAATACTGCGCGACTACGGTCTGCGGGTCATCAACTCATTGGCAGAATGAGCTAGGGAAGCGTTACGACCACTTGCTCAGCCACTGCATGGCTGATGCCAGTGCGGCGATGCGGGCGCGCGGGGATTCGCCGGGCACCGATACCTCGAAGTTGAAGGGGCCGCGGTAGTCAATACTGCGCAGCGCCGCCATGAAAGCCGGCCAGTCAATGACGCCCGCTCCGGGAAGCCAGTGCTTTTCGTCAATGCCGTCGTAATCACTCAGGTGCAGCGTAATGAGATTCTTGCCGAGGGCCTTGACCCATTGGGGCAGCAGGGCGTACTGGTCCATGCCGTGATTGACGTCCAGACAGACGCCACAGACATCGTCACCGAGTTCTTTAATAAAGCGTTCGAGTTCGCCCAGACAGTTGCCGAGGCAGGTACGGGGGAGGAGTTCAATGGCTATTTTCACGCCGGCCCGGCGAAATTCGCCGCTGAGTTCAGCGAGAGTCTTCAGGCTCCAGTCCAGGCGCGCGGGACGCTCTTCCGCGCTGATGGGCTCGGAGCTGGCATGGATGACGACCATTGGCGCCGCAAAGAAGCGGGCATCGGCTAATGCCTGGCGCAGGCTGGCCAAGGCCGCGTCGCTCGTCGCTGGCTTGGATGGGTCAATGCCGGCTCCGAAGTCGGCATGGATGGTCATGGGGCTGATGCCGGCCTTCTTCATGGCTGCGGCGAGGCGCTCGTGCCCGTCAGCGACGCCCTTCAGCAACGGCGTGCTGTAGATTTCGGCTGTGCGGATGCCAGACCCGGACAGGGCCTCCAGCATGTCGTCAGTTATGGGCTTGGCGAGGGAATGCAGGGACACACCGAGAACTGGACTGAACATGGCGCTACTCCTCTTGAACGGCGCGCAATCGTAAAACAGCAGCCTGCCGACAGGCGGCTTGATGACTTATTGGACAACCGGTGCGGCGATTTCGCCGGCCTCGGGGATGAATTTTTCATCGGCTCTGGGCAGGCGTTCTTCCAGGCGCTTGGCCATGGGCGGGGGGATGCGTTGCTTGGTCATCTCCAAGGAGGTGATCTGCATTTGTTTCCATGTCGGCAGCGCGCGGCGTTTCTCGGTGCCGGCGACGAATTTGCGGTAGCGGTCGTAAAGTTGCTGGGCGATGTGCAGGTAGCCTTCGGCGACCTCGTCTTCGTCAATGGCGAGTTGGTAATAGGCGTTCATGAGATAGCTCTGTACCGTGCCTTGAGCGACCGGATAGGAAGCGGATTCCATGTCTTCGGCGAGTTCCTTGAGCACGAATTCGTCCAGTGGTTTGGCGAAGCGGGTGCCATAGCGCTCGTAGGTATTGGCGAGAGCGAGAACTTCGGCGGCCTTCTTCTTTTCACCGAACTTGTAAAGAGTGACGACGGCATTGACCAGGAAGTTGCCATAGGCGCCGCCGATGGTGTTTTCGTCATAGAGGGCCCAGGCGTCCTGATAACTTTTGAGAACGGCGTCAATGATGTGGATGTTCGGGGTCATTTCGAGGTGTTGGATGTCCTTGAGGTACACCAGACGGCCCGTTTCGAAAGCGGCGGCCGGGGATTGGAAGATCATGCGGTCGCAGCTGAGGCGCTTGAAGGTATCCTTGTCTTCGGTCCATTTTTCGCGACCGCGCTCGGCCCAGTAGATGGCATGTGCCTCGGCGAGGCGCCAATCAAGGTTGCCATATTTGGCATTGAGTTTTTTGAGCCAGTCGGGCAGCAGACGGTACTTCATGGTCATCCAGCGGCGGCGCAAGGTGGCTTCGACGATGCGTTCAATGCCCAACTCGCGAAGTTCGACGGCGACTTCAGGTGGAATGATGGCCAG
>JAAZKQ010000478.1 GCA_012799755.1 Lentisphaerota bacterium
ACGCTCACCCAGGGTTGCGCCACAGGCGCAACCCTGGGCTGGTATCTGGCACGCCTTCAGCGTGCCTTGCCGGAGCGGACATCAATGGTTCTTATATGAGCTGAACGTTCGTCAATATCTATGTGGGCTTTTATGTGAAGAGCATTGGTCCGATCCGTCCAATCCGTCCGCTGATCCGCCTGATCCGCCCAAAACGCAAAAGCGGCTGGAAGCCGCTTCTACTCTGGTCAGGAAACGGGCGATGTGGGATGGGCGGCTGGCGGGACGGGCCTGAAAGCGGCTGGAAGCCGCTTCTACTCTGGCCGGGAAATGGGCGTGCCTGGTTCCGCAGAACGGGCCCCGGCACTGTCCACCTTGTCCACCTTGTCCATAATGTCCATATTGTCCATAATCCCGTCAGTCGCAGGCAGTCACAGGCATTTGGCGCTACGGCTTATATTCCCCTGGCCCATTGCTTTGGCATGATAGTTGATGACACTCTATGTTACTTTATGATAGCAACTTGCAATTACGTTTAGAACTCAGACGGTATAGACTGCGCCCTCGTATCGCGGAGAAACCATGGACCATCGCAGCGCCCTGATCATCCTCAATATGTTGCCCGGCATCGGCCCGGGCCGCAAACGACAACTCGTCACCTATTTCGGTTCGGCCGAAGCCGCTTTGGCCGCTTCGGAAGAGGAACTGCAACGCGTGCCCGGCATCGGCTCGCGCCTGGCGCCAACCTTGCACAACTGGCAGGATTTCTGCGACCTCGACAGTGAGTTGCGCCTGCTGGAGCAGTCCGGCACCACCCTGATCACCGAGGAGGACGACGCTTATCCGCCGTTGCTGCGCGAAATCCATGATCCGCCCATCTGCCTCTATGTACGCGGCTCGCTGGACGCCCTGCGCAACAGCGCCGGCGCCATCGCCATCGTTGGCTCGCGCCATACGACCTTTTACGGCCAGCGCATGGCTGACAGCATCGCCGCGGCCGCCAGCTATGCCGGCTGGCCGGTGGTGTCTGGCTTGGCCCGCGGCATTGACACGGTTGCCCACGAAGCCTGCCTCCGCGCCGGCGGCTGCGCCATCGCCGTCATCGGCAGCGGCCTCTCTTACCTCTACCCGCAGGAAAATGTCGGGCTCGCCATGCGCATCACCCAAGCCGGCGGCGCCGTCATCAGCGAATTCCCCATGCGTTACCGGCCGGACAAACGCAGTTTCCCCATGCGCAATCGCATCATTGCCGGCATTGCCTTGGGCACCATCGTGGTCGAGGCCGGCCTGCAATCCGGCAGCCTCATCACCGCCGCCCAGGCGCTGGAGCAGAACCGCGCCGTCTTCGCCGTGCCCGGACAGGTTGATACGCCCTTCGCCCGCGGTTGTCACGCGCTGATCAAGGAGGGCGCCAAGCTCATCGAGTCCTTCCAGGACGTCATTGAGGATTTCACCCTCCTCCCCGGCATGAAAGAAGAAACCCTTGACGCCAAACGACCGCCCGTCACCACCGTCAAGCCCCGTCACGAATTGCATTTGCAGGGCTTGGAACGCACATTATGGACTTTTTTGCAGGAAGGTGAAATGAGCATTGACGACCTGATCGTCCAATCCGGCCAGGAAACATCAAGCGTCCTGGCGGCCTTGCTGACCTTGGAAATGAAGCATTTGGTCAAGCAGCTTCCCGGCAAACGGGTCGTCAAGCTATAGTAATACGCAATAAAATTTCAGTGCCGACCATGGTAGCGCGCATCGCGCGCCGCAGGCGGCCTGACAACCCCAAACGCATAGGACACAGCGATAATGGCAGAGAAATTAGTTATTGTGGAATCTCCCGCCAAGGCCCGTACCATCGGACGTTTCCTTGGCGACAAAGTACAGGTTCAGGCATCCCTGGGCCACGTCCGCGACCTCCCCGAGGGCACTCTCGGCGTTGATATCGTCAAGGATTTCAAACCGGATTACGAGTTGACCCAGAACGGCCGCCGCGTCATCAAGTCCTTGCGCCAAGCCGCCGCCAAGGCCAGTGACATCTATCTGGCAACCGACCCGGACCGCGAAGGTGAAGCCATCGCCTGGCACCTCCAAGAGGCGCTCAAAAGCGCCGGCAAGGGCCGTTTCCACCGCGTTACTTTCCATGAGATCACCCGGAACGCCATCGAACGCTCCTTTGCGGCCCCGGGCAGCATCGCTTACGATCTGGTGGACGCCCAGCAGGCCCGCCGCGTCCTTGATCGCCTGGTCGGCTATCAAGTCAGCCCCCTGCTCTGGCGCAATATCCAGAAAGGCACCAGCGCCGGCCGTGTGCAATCCGTCGCTCTGCGCCTGGTGGTGGAACGGGAACGGGAAATCCAAGCCTTCAAGCCCGAAGAATACTGGAATCTCGACGCGCTCTTCGCCCCCCGGGAACAGCCGGCCACCACGCTCAAGACTCGCCTCACCCGCGTCAACGACGAAAAGGCCTGGGTGGCTAGCGGCGCCGACGCCGAGCGCTTGGCGACAGCTCTGGAGGCAAGCGACTGTGCGCACCGAGTCGCCAAGGTCGCCAGTACGCCACGCCGCAAGAACGCGGCGCCGCCTTTCATCACCAGCACCTTGCAGCAGGCGGCCGGCAGCGCCATGAAGATGGGCGCGACCCAGACCATGCGCATCGCCCAAGACCTCTACGAAGGCATTGAACTGGGCAGCGGCGGCCCCGTCGGTCTCATCACCTATATGCGTACCGACTCGGTGCAGGTCGCCAAGGAAGCCCAGGAACAGGCACGCGCCTTCATCGCCAAGACCTTCGGCAACGAGTACGTGCCTGATAAACCCAACACCTACAGTTCGCGCAAATCCGCCCAGGGAGCGCACGAGGCCATCCGTCCCACCGATGTCACCCGCACTCCCGAAAGCCTGGCCCAACACCTCAGCGCGCCACAGCTGAAAATCTATCGGCTGATCTGGAACCGCTTCGTCGCCAGCCAAATGGCGCCGGCCAGACAAATGGATCACGTCATCGAAATCGAAAGCGCCGGCGGCCAACTGCGCAACCTGGCGCCCGCAGGCTTGATCAGCAAGGACAGCAAACTCGACCTCAGCAAGGCCGCGCCGGGCGTCATCTGCACCTTCCGCGCCTCCGCCCGCGAAACTCTCTTCCCCGGCTACCTCCGCGTCTACAACATCAAGGACATCGGCGAAAAGGAAGACCCGGCAGACAGCGCCCCACCCTTGCCGACACTGCGCGAAGGCATGCCATGCCTTCTCAAAGAGCTGCTCCGCGAACAAAACTTCACCACGCCGCCGAGTCGTTATTCCGAGGCGTCGCTGGTCAAGGCCCTGGAGCAGAACGGCGTCGGACGGCCATCAACTTACGCCACGACGGTGAATACCATCCAGGAACGCGACTACGTCAACAAAGACAAGGGCGCACTCGTCCCCACCGATCTCGGCTGTAAGGTCAATGACTACCTCGTCCAGCAAATGCCCGAGCTCTTTGACATCGGCTTCACCGCCCAGATGGAAAGCCGCCTCGACGAGATTGAAGAGGGGAACCTTGACTGGGTTGATATGCTCAAGAGCTTCTACGCTCAATTCCAGCAATGGCTGGGCAACCAGGCCGCAACCAAACTCCAGGAGTCCGACAGCGGCAAGGCGCTCCTCGCCCTCTTCCACAAGAACTTCCCCTTCAACGAGCCCGTTGTCAAAGGCCCCCGCACCTATGACGACAAGAAATTCGTTGAAAGCCTCCGCAAACGGCTCGCCGACGGCAAGGCGCTCACGGATCGTCAGAACAACGCCCTGCTAGTCGTTGTCGCTCGCTACGCGCCGGAACATCCCGACTTCCTTCGCGTCGCCGATGAAATTGGCCTCGGCGACGCCATTCGCGAACAGATGGCCGCTGACGCCAGAGCCGAAGCAGAGCCCGTCGCCGAAGCCGACCCGCAGGTCAACGCGCTTATCGCCGCGATGAAAGACCTCAGCTGGAATGAACCCGTCAAGCGCGGCAATCGCACCTACGATGACGGCAAGTTCTACAAGTCGCTCGCCGAGCAGGCCGCCAGCGGCAAGGCGCTCTCGCCCGCACAGGTCGGCGCCCTCACCAAAATGGCCGCCCAATACGCCGCCGCCATCCCGAACTACCAAGAGCTGATCGGCGCCATCACCGGCGGCAACGGCGTGGGAGGCGCAGAGGGCGGCAACGACACCGCAAGTGCCGAACCAAGAGTGCTTTCCGCTGAAGAGAAGACCCGCATTGAGACCCTCCTGGCCATGGCCGACAGCATTTCTGAATGGCAAGCGCCAAGTAAAAGCGGTCGCCGAACGTTTGATGACCGTAAGTTCGTGGAATCTCTGCGAACTCAGTATGAGCAGAAAGGCAGCCTCAGCGAACGTCAGGTCGCCGCTTTCAGCAAAGTCGTCAAAAAATACGCCGAGCAAATCCCCGGCTATGCCGAGAAGGCCGCCAAAAGCGGGCTGAATGCCATCTCGGCACCGGCCAGAAGGACATGGACGCCACGGCGCAGCGCCAAGCCAAGCAAATAGCCGGCGCCTTGGCGCGCCCGAAATAGTCCGACGCGGCTTGCGGCTGAATAACGACGAACTGACAGCGGCAACCGGCCACAGCCAGGCTTCACGCAGTCGCAGCCCAAATCGAGAGGTCCGTGATGAGTTTTTGTGATGTCGCCATCGTCATGCTCGCCCACAACGGCGAGGAATTCACCCGCCACGCCCTGAACAGCATCCTCAGCGCCAAAACCAAGCCCTGGGAGCTCTTTCTTGTGGACAATGCCTCCGACGACGATACGCCCAAGCTGATCCAGGAATACGCCCCTCGCCTGGAAGAGGCCGGCATTAGCTTCCATACTTGGCGCAACAGTGAAAACAAAGGCTGTTCGCTGGCCCGCAATGAAGCGTGGGAAAAAGTCAGCTCGCGCTACACCGTGCTCATGGACAATGACGCGGCGGTCTGCACGGCGAATTGGCTGGAAGAATTCATCCGCTGCTTTGACCGCGAGCCGAAGCTGGGCATCGTCGGCGCCAAAATGATCTATCCCTACCAGCCGCACCCGATTCAATGTGCCGGTGTCGGCATCAGCCGCCTCGGCCGTATTGCTTTCCGTGGGCGCGGCGCCGACCGCTATGATTCGCGCTATCAAAGCTACTGGCCGACCTGGGCACTGATCTCCGCCTGCTGGATGATGCGCACCGACCTCAGGGAAGACGTCGGCTACCTCGACGAGCATTTCCACCCCGTCCAGTACGAGGACCTCGATCTCTGCGTCCGCGCCCGCCTGGCCGGTTACGAAGTCGCCTACACCCCCAGCGTCGAAATGTACCATTTCGAGGGCATCACCACCGCCTCCTTCGGCAGTGAGGAGTATAAGGTCAACATCGCTCGCAATTCACTCAAATTCCGCGAACGCTACCACCAACTCTTCAAGACCTTCACCGATGAATTGCCCGCGGAAGAATTCCGCTGGCTGACAAGCAGCGAACTCGGTCTCCGCAACGAACTGGACCTGAGCCTGCATGACAGCGCAAAGGCCTAACACGCCAAGCGGAAAGAGCACGGGTAATGCGGCGCATCGCGCCCCCTGCCCCTGCCCGCCCAGGCTTTTCAGCCTCTTCAGCGGCTCGGCAGTTCTGTGCCGCGATTCATAATCTCGATGTAGCCCGCGTAGCTAAACAGGCGGTTGCGCTTCTGAGCGGTCAGCTCCCTGACGATACCGAGCTGTTCCAAGCGCCCGAGCGCCTTATTGACCGTGGCCGGAGTGACGCCGATCTTCTCCACTAACGAGCCCGAGGTGGCGATGGGCCTTTCCATGAGCGCTTGATGGACCTGCAGAGCGGATGCCGCCCCCCGCCCCAAGCCACTGATCTTGTCACGATCCTGATTTGATAGCTGGAGAAGTTGCTGGGCTGTTTCCACCGCCTGAGTTGCGGTGACGATGACAGCCTCGGCAAAAAAATCCAGCCAGGCTTCCCAATCACCAGTTATGCGTACATTGTTCAGCAACTCGTAGTAACGCTGACGATGCGTTTTGAAGTAGAGACTGAGGTAAAGCATCGGTTTTCGCAGCACCCCCTGATCACACAACAACAAGGCAATCAGCAAACGCCCCAAACGACCATTGCCATCCAGAAATGGATGAATCGTCTCAAACTGCACATGGGCCAGCGCCGCCTTGAGCAGCACCGGAGTCGGCACCGGCTGGTCATGGAGGAAAAGCTCCAACCTGCTCATGCACTCCAGCACCTCTTCGGCTGGAGGCGGAACGAAGACCGCATTACCCGGACGAGTGCCGCCGATCCAGTTCTGACTCCGCCGAAACTCACCCGGCGCCTGCTTGCTGTCCCGGCCTTTGTTCAGCAACACGCCGTGGATTTCGCGGAACAGCCGCAACGACAGTGGCAACCCATTATCCAGCAGACGTAGACCGTGGTTGAGAGCCGCGACATAATTGCTTACCTCCCGCACATCAGCCAGCGGCACGCCCGGCGCCTGATCCAACTCGAACAGGAGTAGGTCAGACAGCGACGACTGCGTTCCCTCAATCATAGAGGAAAGGACCGCTTCCTTGCGAACATACATGTAAAGGAATAACGAGGTATCCGGCAACAAGGTCGAAACACTGTCAAGACGGCCAAGCGCCAATAATGCCTGGTCGAACTTGCTGCGCAACTCGGGCGTCCAGGCGATGGGTGGATGCGGCGGCAAGGGCTTGGGCACAAAGGCCTGCGCCTTCTCACCCAAGGTCGTTATGGTTATGTATCTGCCTTGGAGCCCGCGTTTCATCTCAGCTGCCTCAAACCTAAAATAAGCCCCGTTTTTATTTTACCTTCGCGCAATATCCTAAAATAAGAAGGCGAAAAGAAAAAATCAAGGAGAATCCCTGAACGACCACAATGCTTTCGCAATCGGTCACTCGTTGATAACAGTGCTTTGCTCGTGATATTTCCGCTGACAAAAACGCTATAGAAGCACAGTTTGGGTCCGGCTAAACAGTACGCTGAAAGCGTACCACATACCAGCCTGGGGTTGTGCCTGTGGCGCAACCCCAGGGAAGCCCCACCCGAAACAGCACGCTGAAGGCGTGCCACATAGCAGACACGAAAGATGGTTCCCATTGCAAGGCAACAGGAAACGGCTAATTATCAATGGGTGACCGGTTACTGCTTTCGCAGTCGGTCACTGACCGATTACACGCCCAAGACCTTGCAACCGTCGCGAAGCAATTTCCGCAATACCTTTCGCACTGTCTCATGCCAAGGCCTTTTTTTGCAAAACCGGGAATATGCCAATTTTGCGCAGCTTTTTTACTGCTTTTCCTCCAAGCAGTAGAGCCAATAGCCTTCGCCGGAAGCAAGCGCGGTCGCCCTGACGTAGCGACCGTCGCACCACTGCCAGGCGTCGGTGATGCCCGCCGGCAACCCGGCGCAGTCGGCGACGACGGCGACGAAATGCCAGCCGGGAGCGCTGGGCAAAAGCGACGACGCTTCCACGAGATCGCCGCGGAGAGTCAGAGTCCCGCCGGCCTCCTGCCGGAAGAGCCAATAGGCCCGCCCGGGCGCGTAGTCGGAGGCAACGCCGGCCGGTCGGACGAAAGCCGTCCCAACGGCATCGTAATGCAGGAGTTTTTCGGCTGCCAGGGCCTTGACGCACGCTTCATCGGGGACGAGGTTGAGGCCGACGACCTGCCAGCCGGCAACCAAGTCAAGCTTGCGCTGGTAGGCATAGCGAGCATGAATAGTCATATCGCCGAGCACCACGCTGTAGTCGGCGTCCCAGCTGCTGAAGACCCAGGGGCTGTCGGTGATGACCGCCGGCGCAGTTGCCGCCGTGCCATGCCGGACTTGCTGCGTGAGCAAATCCTCGTCCTCAGGCTCCGTCCGCCCTTTGTCGCCAAGCGCAAAAGACACGCTGTGAAAGACCGCTATCTTCTCAACGGGACAGCCGCCGAAGGTCTTGATGTCATCCCAGGCGGCATTGTTCTCGTAGCAGCGGACGACCGCGGCGGTCGGGAAGGGTGCCGCGCCCAGCGTCGGCGGCGCGCCCGGGAAGACAAACTCGGTGAAGCCACTGTCGCCAAAGGCGACGTCGCCGATGGCTTCCAGGCCGGCAGGCAGAGTCAGCGTGCTCAGCTCCGCGCAGCCGTCAAAGGCATAGGGCTGGATGGCGCGGACTGTGGCTGGGAGCTCGTAGCTGTCGCCGCCGCGCGCCGGCGGATAGCGATGGAGCGCACTGAAGTCATGGCTGAACAGCACACCGGCGGCATCCAGCGCGAAGGCGTCATTCTCGGACGGCACGACAATGCCCGCTAAGGCCGGGCAGTTCTGCAAGGCGCCCTCGCCAAGCTCGGTCAGGCCACGCCCGAAGGTGATGCTTTGCAGATTGAGGCAGTCGGCAAAGGCATCTACGCCAACGGACGCCACCGAGTCAGGCAAGACGACGCTCGTCAAGGCGTCCAGACCCTGGAATGCCCCGGCCGCGATGGCGACGACCGGCAGTCCCTCAAGCGTGGCGGGAACTATCACATCCGCCGGGCCATTGTCATAGCCCGTGATGCTGACTGTCTCATTCGTCACGGTGTACAGGAAAGGCAGCGGCGCAAGCTGGAAGTCCACGCCCCAGCGACTGCCGATTGCCACTCGGATATCATTCTCCGCCGGATTGATGACGTTGTAGTCGTTGCTGTCAACTATCCCGTCAACGGTCGTCATCTCTGCGGCGCCACGAAAGGTGGCGCGGACATGATAGGCGCCTTGCGCCGGCGCCGGTATTTTCAGCGCATAAATGCCACGCTCATTGGTGGTGGCTTCGGCGACGACGGCCCGCGTGGCGGCATCCTGCGCCGTGACGGCGACGGCGGCGAGGGGCTGCCCCGCCATGTCCGTGACCCGCCCGCTGATCAGCTCGCCGTTGAAATCCGGGAAGACATTGAAAATCAGTTCATCGAAGACGGTAAAGATGAAATAGCCGTCAATTTCGACAGTCGGCAGATTATACCAAGCGTCAAATTGGCCCTCCCAGCCCATGTTCAGATGGACGTAGAGCCGGCCGCCATGGAAACCATAGCCATCACCAACAAGAGCGTGGCCGCCATCGCCGCCAAGCCCCACTGCGACCGGATAACCTGCGTCAAAATTGCTCAGCAGCATGTCCCGATAATAAACCGTCTCGGTGATGCAGTCGGCGTCACCTTGTTCGCTCCCGCACCAGAAGTGCTTGGCGCTGGCAAAGTGAAAAGTGTCGCACAAGCTCTCGGTCAAGGATTGCATATTTGCTAGCGACACCTCGCTGGCGAATGCCATCTCCACACTGACGGCGACGTCGTAGCACAGCTTGCCGATGGCGCGCCGCTGGGACTTGATGGTGCCCGCGTTAGGTTTGAGGGGCATGTTCGCCCAGTCGTAGATGCCGCCGAACATGGTCAAGGCTTGGGGAACTCCATCAACCTTGCATTCCTTGGTCAGCTTTTCCACCGGCTTTGTCGAATCCGGATATTCATGGAATCGCATCAGCTGGGCGCCGGCCGTCGCCACGCAGCCTGACCAGTAGTTGTGCGGAGTGTAGTAGGCGAAGACAGGGATGAGTATTCTCTCCCCGTCATCTGAATAGATGTTGAAGCCACCTTGCCCCCAGGCCGATTGCAGCAGCGGCCCCACGCGCAGATCATCGGGAATGTCCAGCCCGCCGCGAGTGTTTTCCCAGGGCGTCAGCAGCGCCTGCCACTGCGCGGCATGGTCCATTGCCCCGGCACTCTGGCGCGTCGCCGGATTGGCGCGACGACGCTCGGCTCCGGCCTGGCGTCGCGGCAAGTCCCGTTGCAGAATGGCGCACAGAGGATGTTTCGGGTCGGACGGAAAGTCGCCCTTGGCGGCGAAGCTGATGATCGGCGCCACGGCGTCGTCAGCGCCCGTGATTACAAAGCCGCCGTCCTGCAAAGCGACCACGTGGCCTAGCGCCCTGCCCTGCTCATCGCAGATGCTCTGCACGCTATCCGCGCTGCGATTGAGCGGCGTTGCCAAGGGGCGCTGCCGGGTATGACGCAGCCAGTTGCCGACGGCAATCAAGGCCTGCTCGGGGCGAATCTCAGCGGCCTGGAGCATGCCGGCGAACAGGAACGCCACGCCGATGCAAGCGCCTGTCACTGCGGTTCTGAAACGACGCAACAAAGACCCGAGCAGCACTGACCGCTTGGAAGAATAGCCGGCTGAAAACGACATCATGGCAACGTCCTTTCGGGAATCATTCGCACAAGCAGGGCAATGCAAATATAGGCCCAGGTAGCTGCAAACGACGCGCTCTGCGACGATAGCCGCCTTGCCACAGCCGCTGCGAATATCGAGTCAGTACTATATCTGCACTAATCTTCACCGGCACGAAGGCAATCCTCCAAAATTCCAGCGCCGTAACCGGTCACCCATTGATAACCGTTGTTTCTATCAGCTGCTATGGACAGTATGGACAATATGGACAGTATGGACGGCGGGCGGGCAGGTGTTGTCGTCCATCGTGTCCATAATGTCCATATTGTCCATCGTTTTGCCGGTTGCAGGCAGTCACGGGTATTTGGCGCTGCGGCACGCAAGAACATAGTTATCAACGAGTGACCGCTTACCGAAAAATCCGGTAAAGCTCATCTGTTGACTTGCCAGAGCAACGCAGGCTGTATATATTAGACGACTTCTCAAACCCTATTTGTCATATTTTGATATGTGCAAAGAAAGAAGTGCATTGCCACACGCTGTCTTTGTGTGGTGTATTGCGCTTCGGAGCCAAGGAAAAACAAGCATGTCGGTAAAGATCAGACTTCGCAGAACAGGCAAACGCAATGCGGCATGTCACCGTATTGTGGTGGCGGACTCCCGTAGTCCGCGTGATGGTCGTTTCATCGAAATCATCGGGGTGTACGATCCCCGCCATGAATTCGAGCGCATTGATCTGGAACGGGTTGACTACTGGATTCCCCGTGGCGCCCAGCCCAGTGAGACAGTGAGTGCAATTATCAAACGGGCTCGCGCTGCTCAACAATCTGAAGCGACCACAGCACAGGCATAAGTTACCATGGCGTTTTCATTCCTTAAAAATTTGTTTGCGGCCAGCGACGACACGACTTCGCCCGCCAACAACAAGACTGCTACTGTGTCTGAGGCGTCTCCCGCCGCTTCGTCAGCATCCACAGCTGATGTTGGCGAGCTGGCCCCGCCAGTGTCTCTGGCTGGTCTTGAGAGCTTCGTGCTGTACGTCGTCCGTTCTCTGGTGGACGAGCCTGACGAAGTGAGGACTGCCACAGTTGAGCGGGACAAGATGAGCGTGATCCAGATCACCTGTATGAAGAAGGACATCGGCAAGATCATCGGCAAGAGCGGCAAGACGATAGCCGCGATCCGTTCCTTGGTCAGTGGCGCCGCCGGCCGCATCGGCTTGCGGGTCACCGTTGACGTGTTGGATTAACCTAAAGGCGAGCCATGCGCCTTGAGATTGTCAGTCTTTTTCCAACGATGTGCGCCGCTCCGCTTAATGAATCAATTATGGGACGTGCTCAGCGTGAGGGACTGGTTGATATCAAGCTAGTGAATCTGCGTGATTATGCGCACGACCGACGACAAAGCGTTGATGACAGCCCCTATGGGGGCGGCGCGGGTATGGTATTGCGGGTTGAACCGCTGTTTGAATGTATTGAGAGTTTGCTTGATGACGACGCGCATGTGGTGCTGATGACGCCGCAGGGCCGCCCTTTCAACCAAGATGCGGCACGGCGGCTGGCGACGAAAAAGCACCTGATTCTGGTCTGTGGGCACTACGAAGGCATTGATGAACGTGCCCGCCAAGCCTTGATTGACGAAGAGTTGTCGTTGGGTGATTATGTGTTGACAAATGGCGCCATCGCGGCAGTGGTGGTGGCCGATGCGGTAATACGGCTCTTGCCCGGCGCCTTGGGGTCCGATGAGTCTTCTGACGACGAGTCCTTCGGGCGGGAGTCCTTGCTGGAATATCCCCAGTATACGCGGCCGGCGCTGTACCGGGGTATGAAAGTTCCCGACGTGCTCCTGTCGGGAAATCATGAAGAAATAAAAAAATGGCGACAGGAGCAGCGGGTGATACGGACAGCGAGCCGGCGTCCAGACTTGCTGCGACAGCACATGGAAACAGGTGAAGTCAATGGAAACAAAAAAAAGCGTGATTGAAGAGCTTCGTCAAGAGAATCTGAAGACCTCGGTGCCGGAGTTTGGCATTGGCGACACGATTCAAGTAGACGTCCGTATTATCGAAGGCGGCAAAGAGCGCATCCAGGCGTTTACGGGTACAGTGATTGCCCGCAATGGCGGCGGCATTTCCGAGAGCGTGACGTTGCGACGCGTCAGCCACGGTCAGGGCGTCGAACGCGTTATTCCGCTGCACTCTCCCCGCATCGCCGGCTTCAAGCGCATTCGTCAGGGCAGCGTCCGCCGCGCCAAGTTGTACTATCTGCGTGATCAGGTCGGCAATGCCGCCACGGTGAAGGAAAAGCGCCAGCGCTAATGCCATTGCGGCGTGTCCGACAGTACTGATGATTGAATGGGAAGGAGACATGCCGCCACATGTTTCCTTCCCTTGTTTTTTCCCTACAGGCGCAACCCTCGCGCCATTGATAGAGGCCGTGGCATGGGCTTGGCAGGCGGACAGCAGCATAGTGCTGAGTTATTCAGCTACGAGCGCGCGCTGCGCGTGCGTGAGGGTGTGCTGTCTATCGCCGGAGTGGATGAGGCGGGGCGCGGGCCACTGGCTGGTCCGGTGGTCGCGGCAGCGGTAATCCTGCCGCTGGAAGACTTTGCCTTGCCGTTGCGCGATTCCAAGGCCCTGCGTGAAGACACCCGGGAAGAACTGGCGGCGGCCCTGCTTGCCGACAGGCGAGTTCGCTATGCGGTATCGGTGAAGAGCGCCGCGCGGATTGACGAGATCAACATCCTGCGGGCGACACACGAAGCCATGCGTGAAGCCGCACAGGCCTTGTCGCCGTCACCGGAATTGGTATTGGTTGATGGCCTGCGCGTGCCGGATTTTCCCTTTCCGGCGCAGTTTGTAGTCAAGGGCGATGCCTTGTCGGCCAGCATCGCTGCAGCCAGTATCATTGCCAAGACACACCGTGATCATTTGATGCTTGACTACGACCGCGAGTATCCCGACTATGGTTTTGCCCGTCACAAGGGCTACGGCACGGCCGAGCACTTGGCCGCGCTGGCGGCGCGGGGCCCCTGTCCCATTCATCGCCGTTCCTTTGCGCCAGTGGCGCAAATTCTCCGCCCACCAGCGGAACAATTGAGTTTGAGCTTTGCTGCGAATGGCTCAAAGCCGGTCGCGGATGGAGCCGCTAGATAAGCCTTTCCCTATGCCAATACGTGACAAAATTCGCCCCGCTGCCATCGCCGTTGTTAAACGGCTGGTTGATAACGGCTATGACGCTTACATCGTCGGCGGCGCGGTGCGTGATCTCCTGCTTGGTCAGACGCCGAAGGACTACGATATTGCAACCTCGGCCTCGCCTGAGGAAGTGCAGGCGGTCTTCGGCCGGCGAGGCTGTCGCATCATTGGCCGACGTTTTCGCCTGGCGCATGTGTTTTCGGGCGGCGATATCTACGAAGTGAGCACTTTCCGACGCGAGCCGACTGCAAGCGAGCGCCGGGGACGCTTTGACGACGACGGCATCATGATCTGGAATGACAACCGCTACGGCACCCTGGAGGAAGACGCCCACCGACGCGACTTCACCGTCAATTCACTGTATTACGACGTAACCGGCAAGCGCGGCATCATTGATCTCGTCGGCGGCATAGACGATATGCGCCAACATATTGTACGGACGGTTGGCGACCCCGCTGTGCGCTTGGAGGAAGACCCGGTGCGCCTGCTGCGCGCCTTGAAGTTGGTCGGCCAGCAGGGTTTCACGCTGGTGCCGGAATTAAACACGGCGCTGCGCCGGCATACAGCGAGTATCCGCCTGGCTTCCGTATCGAGGCTCTTTGAAGAATTGTTGAAGATATTTTTTACGGGACGCTCGCTGGAGATTTTCACCGCCTTCGCCGACTACGGCCTGCTGGAGCATTTCTGGCCGGCCATGGCGCGAATTTGGAACGAGCCTTTGGGCGCGACGACGCGACATGCGCTCGCTGAGCGCGATGCGGCTCTGCGCAACGGCGGCTATTCCAACTCGAAAGCGCTGGCCTTGGCTACGGCCTGCCTGCCATGGGTGGTCAGCCGGCTGCAGGAGCCGAATGACGCCAGGGGCCTCTGGCGTCCCGGCAACGACTGTGGGCCGGCTTGTAGCGCCGCCATACTGGCTTTTTATGAAGGCTTTGTTCTCCCCCGCTTTTTTTCCACGCGCATTCGTGATATGATGTTATTGTTGCCGAAACTGGCTGATCCGGAGCGGGCGTGGCATTGTTTCCAGCATCGTGAATACAAATACGGCCGGGCCTTGTTGATATTGCTGCTGCACGCACAGGGTAAGGACTGTCCCGCCGTTGAGGCGCTGCCTCTGCCGAAGGATGCCGA
>JAAZKQ010000479.1 GCA_012799755.1 Lentisphaerota bacterium
CCAGCGGCAGGAGTTTGATGTTGACTTGGCCGATATGGGAGCCGCGACCGCCCCAGCCGCCTGAGCTGCGGCCGGCCCGCCAGTTGGTGAAGCGCAGGGCGCTGTCCCGCGGCTGTCCGAACTCATCCGGCGAGATTTGGCCCTTGCTGTTTGCGACGAGTTCCTTTTCCTTCTGGTAGACGGTATCAACGATCTTGCGGGCGGTATGGGCGGTGAGTTCGGCGCGGGTTGATACGGGCAGCTGAAAGCGGATGTTCATCTCGCCGGTATCTTGGTCAGGGGTGAATTCGGTGCCGACGAAGGGGATGGTCAGCATGGCGGCGGCAATCACCAGCGCGGAGAGAATGACGACGGTGCCGCGATGGCTGAGGCAAAAGCTGAGGAGATTGCCGTAAGCGCGCTCAAAGCTGAGAAAATAGCCCTCGGTTCGCATATAGAATTTCCTGCTCCAGGATTGCTTCTTGCCGGCTTCTTCGATTTCGCGTTTGCTGCGGGGGATGCTCTTGAGCAGGATTGAACTCATCATGGGGGTGAGGGTGAGTGCGCAGCCGAGACTGGCCAGCAGGGTCGCGGTGACCAGACCGCCGAGCTGGCGGAACATGATTCCCGAGGCGCCTTCGACAAAGACCAGCGGCAGGAAGACGCAGATGGTCGTGGCTGTTGAAGCCAGGAGGGACAGGCCCACTTCCGAGGCTGCGAACATGGACGCCTCGCGCACTCTCACACCGCGGTTGACGTGGCTGGTGATGTTTTCCAAAACGACAATGGCGTTGTCAACGACCATGCCGATGGCGATGGCCAGGGCCGACAGACTGATCATGTTGATGGTCCAGCCCATGAAGTACATGAAGCAGAAGGCGATGATCAGCGAGAAGGGAATGGTCACGACAATGATCAGCGAGGTGCGAATGTTGCGCAGGAAGAAAAAGGACACCAGAATCACGAAGAGACCGCCCCAGTACACCGTGCCCTTGACGTTGTCAATGGACTGGGTGATGAAGGTGCTGGAATCGTTGACGATGAAGAACTCAATATCGCGGGGGATGACAGCTTCCAGCCGTGACAGTTCGGTCCTGACGGCTTCACAGACCTCGACGGTGTTGGCGCCGCTGCGTTTCTGGACGATCATGATCATGCCGTCTCGTCCCATGGTCTCGACGTACTGGGTGATTTCCTTGAAGGAGTCGGTGATTTGGGCGATGTCCTTGAGACGGACAATGGCGCCGTCCTTCTGCATGAGGGGAATTTCCTTGATTTGTTCGGGGTCAACGTAGTCGCCGAGGATGCGGATGGTGTACTCGATGATGCCGACCTTGAGGTTTCCGGCGGGCAGGGTTTGGTTTTCGTTGGCGATGGCGCTTTCAATGTCACGCAGGGTCAGGCCGTAACCGGCCAGGCGTTCACGGGACAGGGTGACGTTGATCTGGCGCTGCAGGCCGCCGAAGGCGTCAACTGCGCCGACGCCTTCCAGGCGCTGCAAGGGCTGGAAGACCTCGTCGTCAATGATTTCATAGAGCTTTTCGATGCTCTCACGGGCGGTGACACCGATCACCATGATGGGCATGGACGCCGAGTCGAACTTGTAGATGGCGGGGTCATCCACATCCTCGGGAAGATTGCGTTTGACGGCGTCAATTTTAGAGCGCACGTCGTTGCTGGCCTCGTCAATGTTGGTGCCCCAGGCGAACTGGCAGGTGATGTTGGAGCGGCCTTCAGAGGTCGAGGAGCGGATTTCGTCAAGATTGGCGACGGAGCCGAGGCGTTTTTCGAGGACGCGGGTGACTTTTTGCTCCACGTCTTCGCAGGACGCACCTTGCCAGACGGTGGCGACGGTGACGCGTGTGGGCTCGATTTCCGGGGTGAGGTCCACGCCGAGCTTCATCAGGCAGATGATGCCGAGAACGAGGACGCCGAGGAAGAGCATCGTGGTGGCGACGGGGCGGTTGACGCCGAATTCTGGTAGTTTCATAGGGGTATGGACCGTAATTCTGCTGGTTGATGCCTACAAGCACGAATAAACAGAGCCTGGCACAGCTGTCCAGGAAGGCCTGTCGCTTTTATTTCTCGCCGGGGAGTTTGAGGTTATTGCCCTCGATGCGGCGGATGGCCGCGCCGTCGGTGAGACGATGTTGGCCGACGACGACGACCTCATCGCCTTCGTTGAGGCCTTCCAGCACCTCGACCATATTGGCGAAGCGGATGCCGAGCTTGGCATCAACGGCGCGGACTTTTTCGCCATCAACGACGTAGACAATGTGTTTATCGAGGCTGCGGATGGGCAGGCCGGTATCAATGGCGACGACATTGTCGCGTGATTCAATGAGCATGTCAACGGTGGCGTACATGCCCGGTTTGAGGCGGTAGTTGCCCTTGTCGTCCGGCGTGTTGTCGAGGACGATTTCGATTTGGGCGGTGCGGGTGGCCAAGTCAATGGCCGGATAGATTTTGTTGATGACGCAGTCAATAAGTTCACCGGGGAGGGAGACCGTGCGGAGGCGCGCGCGAGTGCTGCCGGGGCGGACACGCGGGAGGTGATTGATGGGGACGGAGAGAATGACCTTGACGTCGTCCATGGCCAAAATGGTGACAATGGCCGTGGTGGGCGAGACCATGGCGCCGGGGTCAACATATTTTTTGCTGACGACGCCGGCCATGGGCGCGTAGAGCTTGGTTTCCGAGAGACAGATTTCGGCCTGGTTGAGATTGGCCTCCGCCTGTTGCAGGGCGGCTTCGGCTTGCTGGACGCTGGCTTTGCTACGCTCGATGGAGGCTTGGGCCTGTTGAATGGCGGCTTCGGCGGAGCGGACTTGGGCTTCGGCGGCCTTTTCGGCGGCTTCGACCTTATCGTAGTCGGCGCGGGCCTGGACGGCGGCGGTTTCGGCCTGGTCGTAGCTCTGTTGGGTGGTGGCCTGCTTTTCGAGGAGGTTCTTTTGCCGCGCCAGCTCGCGTTCCTTGTCGGTACGGGCGGCTTTTGCGGATGCCAGGGCGGCGTTGGCGCTGAGCAGCGCGGCGTGTTGCTGTTCGGTGTTGGCTTTGGCATTGACGAGGCCGGCATTGCTGTTTAGCACATCAGCTTTGGCGGCTGCCAAAGACGCTTGGGCTGCGGCCAGCGCGGCCTTGGCATTGGCCAGTTGCGCCTTTGCTTCGCGGTCATCAATCGTAGCGATGAGCTGGCCCCTTTGGACGCGGGTGCCTTCGGAAACCGGCACATCGTTCTCAATGGCGAGGGTGTTGAGGCGGCCGGAGATTTTGGGCTTGATATCAACGGCCTGCATGGCTTGGATATCGCCGTTGAAGGTGAGCACTTCGTCAATGCGGGCTCGACCAACACGGTCGGTCTGGACGGCGACGGCGCTGTCGCGACGGCCACTTCTGGCTTTTTGCGCCTCATTGTGCTTTTTCTGCACGCTGATCATGCCGAAGACACTGCCGGCGAGGATGGCGACCACAAGCAAGGCGGTCAATAGGGGACGAATGACTTTTTTCATGTTGGGGATGCGTCCTTGGGTTGGAAAGGGTTAATGGGTGAAGTGTTGTGATAAAACTTATAGTTGCCAATTGGTGATGCCCCGCATCGAAGCAGAAACGCTTCTTGCGCGAAGGGGATTTTTATAATGGTCTGACTATCAAACACTTTGTGCGTGAGTTTGCCCCGTAGTGCCCCGCGCCGACGCCGAAACGCTTCTTGCGCGAAGGGGATTTTTATAATGGTCTGCCTGTCAAGCACTTTGTGCGTGAGTTTGCCCCGTAGGGGCACCACCATGCTTAACCCCAGGCTTCAGCCTGGGGTGAGGAGTCTCACCGAAATATGTGCCTCGTCGAGGCACTACAGTTTGGTTGAAATTTTCTGTAATTGTTTTCAGATTGTGTTTATCAGGCATCTGGTAGTGCCCCCACGGGGCACATGTTCTGGGGGTATGCCTATCCCCAGGCTAAAGCCTGGGGTTAAGCATAGTTAAGCGCCTACGGCGCTGACCGAGGATTCTGCCTCATGCTGCTCAAGGATTCTGCCTCATGCTGACTAGGGATTCTGAAACATTGTATCAAGTTCCTCTTTTTATCACATGATTTCGTGCATTACCTATTATTTTTGTTGATTTTCCGTGTTGCTTGGGGCTTCTCCGAGTTCGCGGAGATAGTCGGGGTTGAGGATCAGGCCGGTGCTGGCGGCGAGTTGTTCGAGGTTGTTAAGCACCTGGACGTAGGAGCGCGAACGGGCGACGGCGCTGATGGTGACGTCGCTTTGCGCCTCGTTGAGGCGGGTGATGGTGGTGGTGCCGCCGAGATATTCCTGATGAACCAGATCGCGGATGCGTGTGGCGGTGGCCAGGATTTTCTCTTGCAGCGCATGCTGGCGACGGCTGGAGTCCCAGGCGAGGACATTCTGGCGGACTTCCGCATCTATTTCGAGCAGGAGCTCTTTTTTCGCCTCGGTGGCGGCCTCCAGCTCGGCGTAGGCGTAGCTGACGGCGGCGAGGGTCTTTTTACCGTTGAAGAGATTCCAGGTCAGGTTGATGCCGTAGCCGGCATTGCGGTCCAGGTGCGTGTTGAAGTGCAGCGAGTCGTTTCGTTCAAAACCATAGTCGGCAAAGAGGCTGACGCGGGGATACCAGCCGCTTCTGCCGGCTTGAATGGCGGCGCGGGCGAGGGCGATAGTGTTGTCGGCGATGCGCAGGTCCGGCCG
>JAAZKQ010000480.1 GCA_012799755.1 Lentisphaerota bacterium
AAAAAGACCGCCGGCACGACCAGTATCAATGGCTAGCCGCTTACCCGCCGCAGCTAATCGGCCGGCAACTGATATTCACAGCCCCGGCAAAGCCGGCAACCGACTCAACGATGGACTATATGGACACGATGGACAGTATGAACTCCAGAGCCCCGGGGAATAAGATGCCCGTGGTAGCTCCTGCTGTCGTCCATAGAGTCCATAAAGTCCATGGTGTCCATCGTTCCGCAGGTTGCAAGTAGCCACGGGTGCATTTAGCGCCGGCTGGCGAGGCTATACGACAGCGTAGCCTAAAAGCCGACGCCCAATGCCCGCGCAAAACCCAACTACGCTTTTTGATTCTGCCCGGCTTTGAGTTTCTCGACGATCATGCGGCCGACCTTCTGACCCGAGAGCAGCATGCCGCCCAAGATAGGCCCCATGCGGTAGCCGCCGGCGGTATTGTTGGCGCTCATGCCGCAGGCGAAGAGCCCGGGAAAGTACTCGCGGGTATTGGCCACGGTTGAGGCCTCGCCGCTGTCCACCCACATGGGTTTCTCACCGAGAATCTTGCCGGTTTCAGTACTGAGCTTGACTTGGGCCTTTTCGCTGGCCAGACGGATGATTTCGCTGGGATGACCCGTGCCATCAACCACCACGCCGGCGATCACCGTCAGTGGATCAACATGCATCTGCAAGCGCGTCACCGGCGTCCAGTTGATCACCAGGCCATTGACCCGGCCTTCCTTGAAGACAATGTCTTCGACGCTCACCGAGTTGAAGATTTTGGCGCCGGCCTTGAGCGCGCCGAAGATCAGCCCGCTGGCCATCTCCACGGAGTCGAGGGTGTAATAGCCGGCGGCGTCGGCGATGGGCCGATAGCCGATGTTGAAGTCGTCGAGGATGGCTGTCGCGCTGTCCTGGACCACGACCTCATTGAAGAGCATGCCGCCACCCCAGGTGCCGCCGCCGGGCGCCAGCTTGCGCTCGAAAATCGCCGTTTTGAAGCCATTGCGGGCGATCTCACGCGCCGCGACCAGCGCTGACGGGCCGCCGCCAACCAAAGCGACGTCAATATTCAGATACTCATCCAGCTTGCCGCAAAAGCTTCGAACGATGGCGGATGAAATGACATTCTCGATAGACATACTTGCAGTCCTTTCCCGGTTGTTGTCCATGGCTGTAACGCTGGGGTGCCGGAAAGGGCCTGCCGTATTGCAGCTGCGTAAATGCCTGGCTGTGTGGTTAAGGCAGTCACGAGTAGCCTTTCCTACGCCGGAATTACCCGGATCAGGTTCAGTGGGTATGATCTCAGCAACGGCCAACTCGACCGAAGCACCCCAAAAGCGCCATAAATATAGCCGCTTAAACGCCGCGAGAAAGCTCACAGAGCGAAGACCATGAAGCCGCTCGGCAAGCGGTCACCCATTGATAACTGTGCCCCAGTGCGCGACACAAGCACTGGTTGAAAAGCAAGCTCGGAGAGCTGGCACCATGAGTAACCCCAGGTGGAGCGAAGCGGAACCTGGGGCAAGACATCCCCCGAAATCAGAGCCTTGGAAAGGCGACACATGAATCAGCG
>JAAZKQ010000481.1 GCA_012799755.1 Lentisphaerota bacterium
CCCGCCGGAAGAAAGCAGGACTTTCGTGTCAGCCCTCATGCAGAACAGCATACCCGTGACTTACGTGCAAGTCGAGAGTATCTATGGCCATGACGCCTTTCTGGTCGAGACGGATAAAGTCGGCCAGCTGCTGCGCGCCTTCCTCCTCTCGCCAACCATCGCCAGACGCTTCGCCGATAGGGGCAAAGGAGGCACGCCATGACCAAAAAACCTGAGCTAGCGACTGTCCTGCCGGGATTTGAAGAGTTTCTGCGCAAAATCGGCGTCCGTTCGTTTGACAGCAATTTTGACGAGTTGCTCACGCAAGCTCGGCGTGCCATGGAGGCCCAGCAGAGCGAGACCGGCTTTGAAAGCCACGCGCCGGAGCGCTGGGAAGACCCGATCATCGCCAAGTTGGTCCAGCCCGGCGAAACCGTTATTGACCTGGGGTGCGGCGATGGCGAACTGCTGGTGCGCCTGATGTACGAGTGCAACGCCCGCGTACAGGGCGTCGAAACCGACGAAGACGCCGTTATCCGCTGCATTGAGCGCGGCATGCCCGTCTGCCACGAAGACCTGTACCACATTCTTAACGTTGTTCCCGACCAAAGCTTCAACTACGCGGTGCTTGAGCAGACCTTGCAGACGTTGCAAGAGCCGTTGAAGGTGCTTGAGGGCATGCTTCGGGTCGCCAAACGCTCCATCGTGTCCTTTCCCAACTTTGCGCACTGGAGCGTGCGTCTGGCCTTCAGCCTCGGTGGACGCATGCCCGTGACCAGCGCGCTGCCCTACGAATGGTACGACACTCCGAACATCCATCTCTGCAGCATCACGGACTTTCTCGACTGGGTGGAGAAGGCCAATGTCCGTATCTGTCAGGCGTGGGTGCTCGTGGAAGGCAAGGTCGAAGAATTCGGTCCCCAATCACAACATCAGCGCCGAACAGGCGATGTTCGTCATTGAACGGAAAAGCAACGGCGACGCCAATAACGATGACAAGGCATGAGCAGCGGCACGAACCATCCCTGCGTGTGGATTATCGCCGGCGAGGCATCCGGCGATAACTACGGCGCCATGCTGGCTGAGGCGCTGCGACAACGCCGACCCGAGCTGCGCTTGCGCGGCATGGGCGGTGAACAGATGCGTGCGGCGGGCGTGGAGCTTTTCGTAGATTCCAGCGAGCTCGGCGTGGTCGGCTTGGTTGAGGTACTCAAGTCCCTCCGTTTTTTCATCCGCCTGCTGCGCGAAGTCAGCGCTCGGGCGCTTGCCGAACGACCGGCAGCTGTGGTGCTGATTGACTATCCCGGCTTCAATCTCCGCTTGGCGGAGCGGCTGCGGTGCGCGGGCATACCCGTCGTTTACTACATCAGTCCGCAAGTATGGGCCTGGAAAAAGGGCCGCATACCCCGCATCGCTCGGGATGTGGACAAGATGCTCTGCATCTTTCCCTTCGAGCCGGCGGTCTATGCCGGCACCGGCCTCGACGCCAGTTTTGTCGGTCACCCTTTGCTGGAAATTCTTGCGCCCCTGCGACACAAGCCGCCGTCGCGCGATCCCAATCTCGTGCTTTTGCTGCCAGGCAGCCGCAGCAGCGAAATCAAAGCGCTGTTCCCGGATTTTTTGCGGACGGCGGCGCAATTGCAGCAAGCACGACCAGAGCTGCATTTCATGGTTCCATTGCCGCGGCAGAGCTGCTTGGAGCAGGTGAAAGCCCTGGCGGCGGCCACGCCCTTGCCGCTTGCCTTGTCGCTGGAGTACAGCGTCGGCGAGACGCGCCAATGGCTGAGCCGCGCTTCGGCGGGTTTGGCCGCCAGCGGCACAGTTACGGTCGAAGCGGCCATACTCGGCCTGCCCTTGGTTGTCGCTTACCGACTCAACCCCATCAGCTGGCATATTCTGAAACGCATCGTCAAGCTACCCTACGTGACCATAGCCAATTTGGTCACCCAGCGCTGCGTTTACGAAGAGTATCTGCAAACTGACGCCGTGCCCGAAAAACTGGCGCCGGCGCTGCTCTCCATCCTTCCCGGCGGCAAGCGGCATGCCAACGTCGTCGCCGGTATCCAGGAATGCGTCACGCAGCTCGGCGGTGATGACGCCGTCAGTCTGCGTGTTGCCGACGCCGTGCTCGCGACCATGAAGGAAGACGCAGCCAAGACCTGAGAATTGTTCACTATGGTATCCAGTCAGAATCAACTTGGTGTCACCGTGCTGGGCAGCGGCAGCAAAGGCAATGCCGTGCTCGTCCACTGCGGCGGCGAGGCCATACTCATTGATGCCGGTTTCAGCCTTAAAGAGACCCGCCGGCGCATGGCCGAAGCGGGCATGCCCGAAGACATGCTGCGCGCCATTGTGGTCACGCACGAACATGATGACCACGTCCGCGGCCTGCGGGTCTGCGCAAATTACTATGACGTGCCCATCTACGCCACGCGCAGATGCGCGGACGTATTGCGCCGACGCGATGACAAGCTCGGGCAGCTGGCGCTCTTTGCCGCCGGCAGCAGCTTCAGCATTAGCCGTTTCGTGCTGGAGCCCTTCTCCATTCCCCATGACGCCAATGATCCCGTTGGCTTCGTCATTCGCTGCGGTGAGCGCAAGATCGGCATTGCCACGGACATGGGCCACGCCAACGCCATGGTCAAATACCAGTTGCGTGCCTGCGATACGCTGGTGGTGGAGAGCAACCACGATATGAATTTGCTGGCGGCGTCCACTCGTCCTTGGTCGCTTAAGCAACGCATCATGGGCCGTCACTGACATCTGAGCAACGAGGCGTCACGGGACCTGCTGACGGAGGTCGTCGCCGAAAATACCCGCAATATCATCCTTGCCCACATGAGCGAGGAATGCAACCGCCTGGACCTCGTTGAGCGCTGCGCCCACGACTGCTTGGAGAGCATGCAGCGGCCCGACATCGCCATGCATGTCGCCTACCAAGACCGCCCCATCGCCACCGCCTGGGTGGAATGCCGGCCGTAAAGGCCTGCGCGTTTTTTATCCGCAGATTTCGCAGATTGTCGCAGATTATTTTTGAGGGTGGGCTGCTTGGTGCCGGGAAGGTTACATGGGCCGCCCGAATGTTTTTTATCCGCAGATTTCGCAGATTATCGCAGATTATTTTTGAGGGTGGGCTGTTTGGTGTAGGGAAGGTTTTTTCGCAGGCAGAAACGCTTGATCCGTCCGATCCGTCCGATCCGTCCGATCAGGCCACCGGATTTGCCTGATCCGCCCGATTCCCACCCCGATCAGCTATTCACAATTCCCAGTCCCGGAGACACTTGACGATTTCCGCAGCCTCCTTGGCGATGATATCACCGGCTCTTGGCGCGAGTCTGCTGGTCCCGAGGGTTGTTTCGTAGCCGCCACGCTTGAATGCCTCGCGGGTTGGCACATAGCCAACCATGCCATTGGCGTGGGAAATGACGATGGTGTTTTGCGGCCAGGCCAGTTCCTTGATTTGCAGACCATATTCGGTGAAGATTTCCGCCGGAATACCGACCATGCAGAGCTCACCGACGCGGATGCCCTGCAATTGCAGTGGCTGGTACGGCATGGCCCGCAGGCGTTCGGCAAGCGCCGGCATAAGCCGTTCGTAGATGGCTGGATCAATGAAGCGCTGGGCGCCCGGCGTCAGGCCGCGCAGTTCTTTTTGGGTCAGTCGCCGCACCGGCACTTCAATGGTCACGTTCACCGCACGAATGGTGTCCTGCTCGCTGTATTCCAGCTTGTCCATGATGGCGGCTGCGTCCTCTGCCAAGCGGCGACCGATCTCCTTCGCATCACAGTTGATGCCCAGGTAGGGATTGCCGGGACTGATATTGCCGCAGGCGCCATTGAAGAAAAGCGTGTGCGGACAGCCGCGTTGTGCCAGTTCCTCAGCTAGCGCCGCCGGATAACCACCCGAGGCGTAGTCATCACCACCGTGATGCGTGGGATGACAGGCAAAATTCAGCAGCAGTCCGAGACACGCGCCGTCCCGCCCACGGGCTGCGAGTACGGCGACTTCCGGATCAATGGGGCCTTCGATATGCGATGCCGCCGGATGGCCAAAGCCCGGCGCGTGGGTGACGCTCAGGCCATTCTTCAGCGCCGTCCGGCGATTATGACTTAGGCGGAACTCGAAGCAACGTCCGAAACCAAGCTCGGCGTCGCAACTCCGGGCGATGGCCTCGCCAACGGCATCAGCGACCTTCGCGATCAGCCAGTCGCAATAGGCGTCGTCGCGCTTGACGTCTCCTACATTGGCGACCGCCGGCCCGGCGTGGTTGTGTGTGGCTGCGACCAGTACGTGGCTGCCGGCAATGCCGTAGCGCTCGTTTAACAGCTGACGGATGGCCTGAGTAGTGGTCCAGCGTATGCAGAGCGTGTCGAGCTGTATCAGCACTGCGTGGTGGCGACCGTTGTCAAAATAGGCCACGCGGGCATAAAGCGGATCGGCGATGCGTTTAATAATGATGTCTCTCAGCCAGCCGATTTTGTGCGTGCCGGCCTTGGGCGTAATATCCTGACAGGCAAATCCGACTTTCATCTGGCTTCTTCCTCCTCTGGCGGATGGCTTCGGCAATCGGCCACCATTTGATACCGCGCAGTCCCAAACTCAAACGAAGACTCCCCCCCTCGCGCGCGTGACCTTATAGGATGGGGGCCCCCTAGGGTGGGTGGGCTGATTTCAAGAACCGCAGGAAAAATAGCCAAAAAATCGCCCTTTGACAAGCCAAAAAATCGCCAAGTAACAGCAAATTGTGGATCTGGATGATTTCACCTGTCTTGTTCGTGGGATTTGAGTGTTCTTCGTTGAGAGTTTCGACGACCGATTTCGTCACCGTGATGTCTGCTTTTTCGCCACAGCCAGCGACGAGCCACCTTGGTCATGTCCAACTTGGGCTAATAGCGGGCGGTACCGGCGATAACGGCGCCTCCATGGCTGGCTGATTGTCTTGCTTCGTAAGCGCTCATCCGTTGACAACTATGTTCTTGCGAGCCGCGGCGCCAAATACCCGTAACAGCCTGCGACCCGCAAAACGATGGACAATATGGACATCATGGACACGATGGACGACAACACCTGCCCG
>JAAZKQ010000482.1 GCA_012799755.1 Lentisphaerota bacterium
CGCGCTTGGTTCCGCAGAACGGACAGGGAACAGCTGCTTGTCTACTCTGTCTACTCTGTCCACAATGTCCACAATGTCCACAATGTCCACAATGTCCACAATGTCCACAATGTCCACAATGTCCACAATGTCCACAATGTCCGCAATGTCCACAATGTCCACAATGTCCACCCCGTCCACTTTATCAAAGAGTGGCCGCTTACATCGGATGTTTTCCTTGGCCGGTCTGAGCATAGACAGTCTTGACATGTGGACTATATTTATCCATTTCGCATCGTAGTTTTACCCTGACACGGCTGGCGCAGACCTGCTTGGCCCGTAGTCGGGAAATGGCGATAACATGGCCTAAATGGCCAGAAGAAGGCGGAGTGATGATGAAGGAAAGCGAAATACTACGGCATTTGGAAGAAACCGGCGCCTTGCTGACGGGACATTTCCAGTTGCGCAGCGGCCTGCACAGTGACCGTTATTTTCAGGCGGCACTGCTGTTGCAGCACACTCTCATAGCGGCCAAGCTATGCGCAGTGATGGCTGATGGCTGGCGCAATGCTGACGTTGAGACGGTGATCTCGCCGGCAATCGGCGGCATCGTTGTCGGCCAGGAGATTGGCCGCAGCCTGGGGGTGAGGGCGATTTTTGCCGAGAAGGACGAGCAGTCCAATCTCTTGCTGCGGCGCGGCTTCAGCCTTCGTCCCGGCGAGCGGGTGCTGGTTGCGGAGGACGTGATTACCAAGGGCGGTCGAGTGCAGCAGACGATTGATCTGGTGCGACAATTCGGGGCGCTGCCGGTGGGCGTGGCGACCATGGTTGACCGCAGCGACGGCAGCGTTGATTTCGGCATACCCTTGAAGAGCCTGATTCGGCTGACGCTGGCGACCTACGAACCGGCGGCCTGTCCCATGTGCCGGAAGGGGCTGGCCATTGACAAGCCGGGCTCGAAATAAATCTTCTGCTGCGCGCGATAGCGTCCTATTTCAGGAGTTGACAAGTGATCATTGAGTGGATTATGAAAAAGCTCTTTGGCAGCCGCAATGCGCGGGTGTTGAAGAGGTTGCAGCCGTTGGTCGAACGTATGAACGGCTATTTTGCTTCTTACAACAGTTTAAGCGACGCCGAGTTGCAGGCCAAGACGTCGGAATTTCGCGAACGGCTGCAGAAGGGCGAGACGCTGGACGACATCATGTGCGAGGCCTACGCCGTGGTGAAGGATGCGTGTCGGCGTCTGCTGGGCACGAAGGTCGAAGTGACGGGGCATGTGTTGACGTGGGACATGGTGCCCTTTGACGTGCAGCTGGTCGGCGCGATTGCTTTGCATCAGAACAACATCGCGGAAATGGCCACCGGTGAAGGCAAGACGCTGGTCGCCGTGATGCCGTTGTATTTGAACGCCCTGTCCGGTCGCAACGTGCAGCTGGTGACGGTCAATGACTACCTGGCGCGCCGTGACTCGGATTGGATGGGCCATGTGCTCAAATGGCTGGGCCTGACCGTCGGCTGCATCCAGAACGAAATGACGCCGGTGCAGCGCCGGGAGCAGTACGCCTGCGACATCACCTACGGCACCAACAGCGAATTCGGTTTCGACTATCTGCGCGACATGGGCATGGCCATGAGTCGGGACGAGATGGTGCAGCGCGATCACTTCTACGCGATCGTGGACGAAATTGACAGCATTCTCATTGATGAGGCGCGGACGCCCTTAATCATCGCCGGGCCGGCGAAGGTCTCGACTCACATGTTCGACAAGCTCAAGCCCTCAGTATCCTCGCTGTACCGTCAGCAGAGCAAGCTGCTGAACGACATGATGTCGGAAGCGCGGGATATTTTAGCCAAGGAGGACGCCAGTCCGGAAGAGACGGATCACGCCCACTTGCTGCTGGCCAAAATTCAGCTGGGCATGCCCAAGCACAAACAGCTCATGCGGCTGATGGAAGAGCCGGCGATCCGCAAAGCGCTGGACAAAAAAGACGCTGAAATGCACAGCGATAACAACCGCGGTTTTCTCCAGGCGGTCAAGGAGACGCTTTATTTCAGCATTGATGAGAAGGGCCAGGAGGTCGAGTTGAGCGAGATGGGCCGGCAGTTCCTGCGACCGGGCGAAGCCGATGCTTTCGTCATACCGGATTTGCCGACGATTTTCAGCGAGATTGACAGTGACGGCAGCTTGGACGACAATGCCAAGCTGGAGAAGCGCAAGCAGGCCCAGGCCGAGTACGACAACAAGGCCGAGATCATTCACAACATCTCGCAGCTCCTGCGGGCCTACTGCCTGTTTGAGAAGGACGTGCAGTACGTAGTGCAGGACAACAAGGTGATCATCGTTGATGAGTTCACTGGACGGCCGCAGCCGGGCCGGCGCTTCAGCGAGGGCCTGCACCAGGCATTGGAAGCCAAGGAAGATGTGCAGATTGAGCGCGAGACGCAGACCTTGGCGTCAATCACCATCCAGAATTACTTCCGCATGTACGAGAAGCTCGCAGGCATGACCGGCACCGCCGAGACGGAAGCCAACGAGTTCAAGGCGATTTACGGCCTTGATGTGGTGGTGGTGCCGACGAATCGCCCCTGCGTGCGCAAGGATTCTGACGACCGTATTTACAAGACTCAGCGTGAGAAGTACAAGGCGATCATTGAAGAGATTGCCGAGAGCAATCAGCGTGGTCAGCCGGTGCTGGTGGGCACCATTTCGGTGGAAGTGTCCGAGTTGCTCAGCCGGATGTTGCAGCGCCGGAACATCGTGCATAACGTGTTGAATGCCAAGCATCACGAGAGCGAAGCCGAGATCGTCGCCCGGGCAGGACAGCTCAATGCGGTGACGATTGCGACGAACATGGCCGGCCGCGGTACCGACATCAAGCTCGGGCCGGGCGTGAAAGAGGCCGGCGGCTTGCATGTGATCGGCAGCGAGCGGCATGACGCGCGGCGTATTGACCGGCAGCTGCGCGGGCGCTGCGCGCGCCAAGGCGACCCCGGATCGTCCCGTTTCTATATCTCCTTGGAAGACAACTTGATGCGCCTGTTCGGGTCGGACCGTGTGGCGTCAATCATGGAGAAGATGGGCTTGCAGGAAGGCGAAGAGCTGTCGCACTCGCTGTTGAACCGCTCCATTGAAGGCGCGCAGCGACGGGTTGAGCAGCAGCATTTTGCCATCCGCAAGCGTACGCTGGAATACGACGACGTGATGAACAAACAGCGCGTGACGATCTATGGTCTGCGCAAGAATATCCTGCTGGCGGAAGACCCGCGTGAGTTGCTGATGGATTTCATCTATACGGCGATTTCCGAGAAGGTTGAAGGCGCCTTCGCGGCGCGGATCAAGAACGAGCCGGTGGATTTCAGCGTCGTGCGTGAGTGGCTGGCGCGGACTTTTCCCATCGGCTTTGCCGCCGACCTGTTTGACAGCAGCTGCGGCCAGGAAGGCATTGCCAAGAGCATCATGGCGCGCATTGAGGATGCCTACGCGATCAAGGTCCGCATGGAGAATCCCGACGCCCTGCATTGGTTGGAGCGCTACATCATGCTGAGCGCGATGGATGGGCTGTACCAGGAGCATCTCTATGCGATGGATGCGCTGCGCCAGGGCGTGCAGCTGCGGTCCTACGGTCAGCGCGACCCCCTGGTGGAGTACAAGCAGGAGGCCTATGAGATGTTCTCGCGACTGATGGATAGCGTCAAGGACGACATCTGCGCGAATGTGTTCCGCCTGAGCACCATTGCCCTTGGTCCGGCAACGCCAAGACCGCAGGCCGAGGTTCGCGAAGTCCACGAGGCTTTCAATCCCTTCGAAGGCGCCGGCAGCGGCGTGCCCGAGCAGGCCGAGCCGCAACGCGCGGCAATCACGGTGCGGCGCGCTCAGCCCAAGGTGGGACGAAACTAGCCCTGTCCATGCGGCAGCGGCAAGAAATACAAGGCCTGCTGCGGTCGCTGAGTGGCGGCAGCGGTAACGGGCTCATCCGAAAAATAGTTTTTCAGCGCACGTCGTAGGCGAAGACGTGCGCTTTTTGTTCGCCGCCGCCCCAAGTTTCATCAACGATGAGGCGGATGGCGCGGCAGGGCTGCTGAGGCAGCGTCTGTCGGAAGAGCCGGTGGTGCCATTGGTCCTGGCTGATGATTGTGCGCCATTCCTCGTCAATAAGCATATCAATATGGAAGCGCTTGGCGAGCATGGGCGGCATGGGCTTGAACTCTTCGAGCGCTTCCAGTTTGAGCATGCGTTTGCCCTGGAAGCTGAGTTCGCTGTCAAAGATGACGCGACAGGCGCTGAGTGTCTGCGGCGTCGGCCAGGATAGGGTGATGGCTTCGCCGGGCGCAACCCAGGCGCCGTGGTCCTCTCCCCGCCAGTTGCGGTCAATGCCGTCGCGGACGACCTCGTGGCTGCATTGAGCCTCGCGAGTGACGGCGGGTATTTTCCGCCAGCGGCCCGGGAGCATGACGTCGTCGTCTTCAAGGATGTCCTGGAGTTCGGCGATATGCTCACGGCCGATGTCACGCGGGCTGCATTCGTAGCGCCGGCAGAGCGCGGCGGCGGTGCCGACGGCCTGGCCCATGAGCGCGCAGGTGGCCATGACGCGGGTGGCGCTCATGCCCATGTGGGTGCAGGAGATGTTCCGCCCCGCGAAGAAGAGATTGTCAACATTACGCGAGTAGAAACAGCGGTAGGGAATACCGAAGGGGGAGGGCGTCTTATGCAGAAGGCTCTGCGGGCCCTGGGTGAAGAAGGCGTCGGGGTGGTGGTCGTCAAGAGTCCAGCCGCCGTAGCAGACCACATCGGGGAAGAGCCCGCCGCTCGTGATGTCATCCTGGGTGAGCAGGTGGTCGCCGATGAAGCGGCAGCTTTCGCGCTTGCCGGGAAGACTGCCGATCCAGTCGAGCTCGTAGTTGTGGCAGCGGCCATCGGGGTGGTTTTTCATGTATTCCCAGACGCCGTAGGCAATGCGCTTGAGCTCGAAGGCGATGGCGTTGGCATCGCCGATGGTATCAATGTTGCCGCCGTATTCGATCCACCAGAAGTTGTTGTTCTCGGGATAGAGCCGGCGGTTTTTGGGGATGGTCTCTTCCGTAAAATGGTAGGCCCAGTCGGGGGCGATGAAGGGCCGGTGTTCCGAACAGTGACGCAGTTGCAGGAGGATGGAGCTGCCCATGGTGCGGTTGTCATTGCCGACCTGGGTGAGATGCTCACCGAATTCCTCCGGCGCTTCCCGGCCGATGCGGAAATCCGCGCCGCTGAGGCGGAGAATGCCGTCACCGGAGCAGTCTGCAAAGTAGTCGCCGCTGAGGAGGTAAGAGCAGTATTCATTGCCATTCCAAGCCGTGACGCTGCGGATGCGATTGCCGGCCATAGCGACGGAATGCACCGAGCTGTTGAGCAGCAGGGTGATGTTTTTTTCGCGAACGACGGCCGAATAGAGCACGTCGTCCCAACGGGTGTAACGGCGGAGGGGATTGACGTAGATGTTGTCCAGTTGGACTTCTTCCAGCAGGCCGGTTTCCTTGTTGTCATCGCCATGCGCGCCCATGATGCCCATGCGTATTTCGCTGGAGGCGTTGCCGCCGAGCATGGGCCTGTCCTGGACCAGAATGACGCCGGCGCCATGGCGGGCGGCCGCGATGGCGGCAAAGAGGCCGGACAGGCCGCCGCCGACCACGACCAAGTCGGCATGATGGCTGCGAGTGCTGATAATGCTGCTGTTTTCCGGTGTTTTCATGGCGCGCTGTGTCCTTGTTGTGAGTTGCTGTGCTCCGTGTGGGTGGAATTACGAGGGGCAGGTCGCTACCTACTGTATGGCGCGGCGTCGGCGATGCAACGGCGCAACGCGGTAATCGGTCAGCGATTGATAACAGACATTTTTTATCCGCAGATGTCGCAGATTTGCGCAGATTTTTTTGAGAGTAGGCTGCTTTGGTGTAGGAAGGCCGGTGTGTTTGCGTTTTCCTATCGCCTCTTTGGTTTTCAGCGCTGAAAGCGCAAAACATACCAGTAACCACCCCGGTGGGGAATACACCGGGGACAATTTGCAGGAAACTCACGGCACATAGTGGTGGCTGACCAAGCGGCGGGTTTCATAAGCGCCATAGATACTATGTAGCTC
>JAAZKQ010000483.1 GCA_012799755.1 Lentisphaerota bacterium
AGCGCTTGGCGTCAAGAATATTAAACAGCAGCACGGAGTAATAGGCACAGGTCGCCCGCCCCGACTCGGTAATAATCGTCGGATGCTTGATCTTGCAGCTGTTGAGGGTCTCGGCAACCGTGTCAACCACGTCCACGCAATACTCGTCGAGGGTATAGTTGCGGCTCTGGTGGTAATTCGTATGCGAGCCATCGTAGTCCACGGCGAGGCCGCCGCCGAGGTCGAGATAGCCCATCGCGGCGCCCTCCTGCACCAGCCCGATGTAGACCCGGCTGGCCTCCAGCACGGCCGCGCGAATATCGCGGATGTTCGGTATCTGCGAGCCAATGTGGTAATGCAGCAGCTTCAAACAGTCGAGCATGCCCTCTTTACGCAGCAAATCAACCGCCTCGACAAGCTCGGAGGTATTCAGCCCGAAAACACTGCGGTCGCCGCCGGATTCCGCCCACTGCCCCGATGCCCGCGTGGATAATTTCATGCGCACGCCAATCAGCGGCTTGATGTCCAGCGCCCGGCTGCGCTCAATGATCGCCGGCAATTCGCTGAGCATCTCCACGACAATGATGCACTGCATGCCCAGCTTGCAGGCGTAGAGCGCCAAATCAATGAATTCTTCGTCCTTATAGCCATTGCAGACCAGGCAGGCCTCGGGGTCGTGCAAGGTACCCAGCGCGGCGATAAGCTCGGCTTTACTGCCGGCTTCCAGCCCGTGATGAAATTCGCGCCCAAAGCGGGTGATATCCTCAATCACCTGCTGCTGCTGATTGACTTTGATGGGAAAGACGCCCTTGTAGACGCCCTGGTAGCCCGTCTGCTTGATCGCCCGCCGGAAACTCTCATGCAGCAGCTTGATCTGCGAATCAAGAATGTTGCTGACCCGCAGCAGCACCGGCATGTCCATGCCGCGATCTTTGATGCCATTGACCACGTCCAGCAGATTCACCTTCGGCGCGTTCTCGCCCGGATATGGCGATACAACCAAACAGCCGTCGTCGGACACATCAAAGTAGCCGTTGCCCCAATTGCGGACGCCGTAAAGTTCCGCCGAATCCTCGGCTGACCAATGCTCCAAAGCCTCTTTGCGTACATTCATTTCGTGGGAATACCCTCTGCTTTCAGTCAGACAATGACTATGGTGGGTAAACAATCGGACTCGCCGGCCGACGCTTGCGGCGGCGGTCTCGTCGGGAGTGTGCTGCCGGCTGACAACGCTGCTCACCCCCATCTCAGCAGAGGATTCAGACAGTCGCCGCGCGCCGACAAGCACGTCTTGTCACGCTTTCCGGATAAACCGGCCTGGTACTCATACATCGCTTGAACAAAACCGGCAATGCCGACCTTGCTCGTCAGCCTTTCATGTACCTGCATAAACACGCTACCGCCGGACACAACCCCAACGCCATGCCCGACGGAACATAAAACAAGTCAATAACTTAATGCCATTTTGCCGATACGCAATCAGCCAACGCGCCAACGACGCTTCGGCTGGGTAACCGGTCACCAATTGATAACAGACATTTTTTATCCGCAGATTGCGCAGATTTGCGCAGATTTTTTTGAGAGTAGGCTGCTTTGTGTAGGAAGACCGGTGTGTTTGCGCTTTCCTGTCGCCTCTTTGTGTAGGAAGGCCGGTGTGTTTGCGCTTTCCTGTCGCCTCTTTGGTTTTCAGCGCCGCAGGCGCAAAACATACCAGTGCCCTAAAAGGGCACCACCAGTAACCACCCCGGTGGGGAATACACCGGGGACAATTTGCAGGAAACTCACGGTTCGTCGCCGCCCGGCCATAGGGTTATCCGGGCGGCATGTTTCATAGGAGCCTGGGGTTGCGCCGCAGGCGCAAAACATACCAGTGCCCTAAAAGGGCACCACATACCAGCCTG
>JAAZKQ010000484.1 GCA_012799755.1 Lentisphaerota bacterium
TACCTGCGAGTAATGCGATCACTGGACTTCGTCAAGACGTTGCCGGAATGGAATGGCCGCGACCTCATTGTCGTCGGCAGCAGCCAAGGCGGCGGCCAGGCCATTGCCGCCGCCGGTCTGGACCCGCAGGTGACCCTGTGCGTCGCCGCCGTGCCGGCGCTGAGCGACCACGCCGGCACCCTCGCCACCCCCCCGCCGCAATGCCGGCTGGCCGAGACTCTATGCCGCAGGGAAAGACGGCACACTCAGCCCCGAAAACGCCCAGATCGCCAAAACCGCCGAGTATTTCGACAACGTCAATTTCGCCCGCCGCATCCGCTGCGAAAGCTATCTGTCCACGGGCTTCATTGACACGACCTGCCCCCCGACCGGCGTGTATGTGGTGTTCAACACCCTGCCCGCAGACATCCACAAAGTGCTCTGCACCGCGCCGGATGTCGCCCACATCGTCTACAATCCCAAGGGCTACGCCCGCATTGAGGAAGTCCTGGCCAAGCCCTGAGCACAGGACGCCGAAGCGCCTCTTTGCAGTAAGCGGAGCGGACTGGAAGTCCGCAACACGAGCGATGAATGAAGCGTTTGGTTTGCGCGTTGCGGGAGCATGACATACTGCGGGCTGAACGCCCGCAGCACGCTCGGAAAACAGGCGCGCTTGGTTCCGCTGAACGGACAGGAAACAGGTACAGGTCTACCCTGTCCACCCTGTCCACTTTATCAATCGCTAATCGCTTACCTTTCATCATCACTTTTTGCACGTACCTGCTTGATAATCAATGCCTGCGGTTTATGCTCAAACGACCTCCGGCGCCATGCCGGCATACTTCCCATCAACACAAGAAAAGGAATGACCATGAAGCATCAGCGCCGTCTCCTCAGTCTTATCGTCGCCCTCTTGGTGACCCTTTCCCTGCACGCGCAGGTCTACACCATTAAAGCCACGACCGACAAACCCGAGGCCATCTACAAAAAAGGCGAGACCATCCAGTTCGCGGTGCAATTCCTGGTTGACGACCAACCCCAAGCCGGAACGACCCTCAAATACAGCCTCCGCCGCGATGGACATGACGCCATCAACAGCGAAGTCATCAGCGCCGCCGAACCCGTACACATCACCACCAGCCTTGACACCCCCGGCTGGGCTTACGTTATGTTCACGCCCGTGGACAAGGAGGGCAAACGCATTGAGCTCAAGGCCAAATCTTCTGCCGGTGTCGGCGCCATGGTTGATCCGCTGGAACTGCGCTATGCCGGCAAGTGCCCGGACGACTTTGACGCCTTCTGGGCTCAGCAGCGCGCCACCTTGGATGCGATTCCCCTCAATCCCCGCTTGGAACCCAGCCCGGTGAACAAGGACCGCGAAGGCAAATTTGTGGCCTTTGACGTCAAAGTTGATTGTGCGGGCGGCATGCCGGTATCAGGCTACCTGGTGATGCCCGCCGGCGCCCAGGCGAAGTCCCTGCCGGCGGTCGTATCCTACCACGGCGCCGGCGTGCGCAGCGCCAACAAAAGCTATCGGGACAACGCCATCAACTTCGACGTCAACGCCCACGGCATTGACAATGGCCAACCGGCGGAATTCTATGACAACCTGAGGGAAAATGAGCTCAAGGGCTATCCTCATCGGGACAAAAACGACCGTGATCAGTTCTACTTCAAGGGCATGTACCTGAGGGTGATGCGGGCTCTGGACTTCGTCAAGACGCTGCCGGAATGGAATGGCCGCGACCTCATCGTCATCGGCGGCAGCCAAGGCGGCGGCCAAGCCATTGTCGCCGCCGGCCTGGACCCGCAAGTGACCCTGTGCGTCTCCGGCGTACCGGCTCTGGGCGATCACGCCGGCACCCTCGCCAAGCCACGTCGCAACGCCGGCTGGCCGAGGCTCTATGCCGCCGAGAAAGACGGCACGCTCAGCCCCGAAAACGCCCAGGTCGCCAAAACCGCCGAGTATTTCGACAACGTCAACTTCGCCCGTCGCATCCGCTGCGAGACCTTCCTGTCCACGGGCTTCATTGACACAACCTGCGTGCCCACCAGCGTGTACGTGGTGTTCAACACCCTGCCTGCGGACATCCGCAAAGAAATCAGCACCACGCCTGACGGCGGTCACGGCGCGCCCAACCCCAAGGGCTACGCTCGCCTCGCGGAAGTCCTGGCCAAACGCTGAGGATATTGGGGTGTTTTTCTCCCCCCTCCCCGCACAAGCCAACTAGGTTCTTTGACCGCGCGTCAAACTCGCCGAGGTCAGAGTTCAATCTTCCGGGTCGTGTATTTCGCCAGCTTATCGGGCAGGATGTCCACACCCAGGCCGGGCTTGTCGGGGACAGCGACCATACAGCCCCGCTGAAGAACAGGCAACGGCGCCACAATGTCGTCGCTCATGTACATGCTGCAAAGCCCGGCATCGCTGGGCAGGACGCAATTGGGCAACGACGCGGCGGCCAAGCGCGATGCCACGGCGACACCCATGCCGACGCGGCTGCCGATCCAGTTGGCCAAGCCATGCTCTTGGCAGATATCATGCAAACGGCGGGCCTTGTGGAGACCGCCGACGCGACAGACCTTGATGTTGATGATGTCGGCGGCGCGCAGGGCAATGGCGCTGCGCAAATCCTGTTCGCTGTGAATGCTCTCGTCCAGGCAGATGGGCGTTTTCACCCGCTGTTTGAGCAGCGAATGGAAATAGATGTCGAATTCATGCAGCGGTTGTTCGATCATCTGTAGATTGAAGGCGTCCCAACTGGCGATAAGAGCGAAGTCCTCTTCGCTGTAGGCATTGTTGGCATCAACCATCAGCGTAACATCCGGATAGGCCTCGCGCACGGCCCGGATGTACTGCGTATCCTTGCCGGGACACACCTTGAGTTTGATGCGCCGACGCCCCAAGGCAAGATGTTCGCCAACAAGGGCCACGGTCTCCTCGGGCGTTTTTTTGATGCCGATGCTCGGACCGGTTTCGATCTCACGGCGCTGACCACCAAGCATGGCCGCGCAGGACTGACCGCGTTGCTTGCCCAGCAAGTCCCAGAATGCCAGCTCCAAGCCGGCCTTGGCAAAGTTGTTGCCGCGATAGTGATCAAAGGCCTCGGTTAGCTCCGCAGCATTGGCCCAATCACGACTTTTCATGATTGGCGCCAAGGCGTTTTTAGCCAAGTCCAGCACCGAGCCGACAGTCTCATGGGCATAAAAGGGCACGGCATCCACTGCGGCTTCGCCCCAACCCACCAAGCCATCCGCCGACTCGCAGGCGAAAATCACACCGTCCTTGGCGCTGATCTCGCCTGCGCTGATACGAAAGGGCATGCGCAGCGGAATGCGCAGCACGTACGCGGTAATGCGTTCAATCTTCATGCTCTTCACACATTCCGGCAAGTGCCGGAAAAACTCCCGCAATGCCTTCGGCCGAGTCGCGCTATCTTCCTACCAGCCTACCGAAGAGCGCCGTTGCGTCTTGCGAATCTCGTGCTCATCCGCCCAATCAATCTTGCCGGTGCGCAGGTTGAAGAGCCGCAGGGTCAACTTCAGGTAGGTCTCGCGAACCTTACCTGAGGATTCGCGCATTTCCACTAGCGTGCCATTGAGGATATAGTCCGGCGTGTCGTGGGTGCCGAGGGGAATCATCTTCTTCTCGTCCGTCAACGGACTGTCCATCATGCCCGTCAATACCCCCAGCAGTTCCGGATTGGTATCGAGATCCATGAAATCAAATTTGCCGGAGTTGATCAGCTTGGTGCTGATGGTATTGGACAAGGACTTCATGTTCAGCCCCAGCTGCATGGTTTCATTTTTGATCTGCGTGACTGAAATGGTCGGTGTCTTGCCGGGAAACTGCTGGGCCAACTTGCGGTCAAGCACAGGATTGGCCAGCAGAGAATCAACCATGACAATGGCGTTTTGCTGCAAATCATAGGAGCCCACGCCCATGCCCAGCACCCGCGCTTCCGTCGCGTCGCTATACTGCGGCTCGGTTGACACACAGCTGGAAAACAACCCCACGCACAGCGCCCCAATCCCGTAAAGCACTACCTTCTGCATCTTCATGATCAATCCTTTCTCGTGACAGGCTTCTTAACAATCCATCAGGGCATCGGTCGCATCTGCACCCGGAAGGCCTTGGCTTCCGGAAACGGCGAGATGCCCTGCAACCGTACGCTCTCCCCGCCATGCAAGACCGTCTGCTGCCACGGGCGCTTGCCGGGGTAGATTTCCATGTCGTTGGCATCAAACCACACATAGCGATATTGAATGGCATAGTCCCGCTTGCTGTTATTCACGACTTCGACCTGCGCCTGCAAGAATCCGTCGTGCTTCACCGCCGAATTGACGCTCTTCACCGAGACGTAGCGAGCCAGGCGCTGGTCGTCAATACGCAGCACCGTCGCCATTTGTGAGCTGCCATCAACGATGCTGGCCGTTATGGATTGACCGGCAGTCCTCGGCGATTGGCAGCCCGCAGCGATAAACATCACGACCAGTCCGGTCGTCAGGGACATAAGCAACTTCATGGTGTCTTCCTTCTTGTTGGTGCCGGGAGGCATTTGTTTGTTAACATATTCCGCCGTCGCCCGAACAGATGGGCGATGCTGTCGTTACTTCTGCTGCAAAACCGTCGGGCCATAGACCGTCGCCGGCGCGCCTTCGCGCGTGATGGTGAGGGTCTGCAAGGCGCCGTCCCAACGGAAATGGCTCTCAGACAAAAACTTCGCGTTGCCATCCGCCAGAACCTTGCGCACATGGTCGTCGGTCGCGCCGGAGTCCTTGATGCGCTGGATGATGGTCGTGAACATCTCTTCGTCTTTCCAGCGCTCGTAGCCGGCAGGAGACAGCTCAAGCACGATATTGAAAACCTGACCGTCAACAAGCATGGCCTGACGGGCAAAAGGCACACAGAAGGGATAGCTCACCACCACGTTGTGCACTCCCGACGGGACCCGCAAGGTCGCCGGCACGGTGCCGTAGGACAGACCGTCAATCAAAATGTCAGCACCAGGCATGTTGCAGTCAAACTGCACCGCCACCAGATTCGCGGCGGGAACTTGCGCGGGAATGCGTGCCGCGACCCGTGACGACAGCCAGTCGGCCCCCGTGACCACGGCCTCTTCCAGCATGTCATGCAGCACATCTTCCGTGTTGTTGGCCAACCCCGTCGGCGTCATTTGCGGACTGGACACCGTGACGGTTTCACCGCCGATGGTGGCGCCGTCCTGAGCACTGGCCAAATTAAGTGACAGACTCATGTTCAGCGTCGTGATCGTCATCGCCGGATCAGTGCCGCGTTTCCTGGCGGTAATGCGCCGCAGCGACGCGGTGATCAGGTAGTCGGCGCCTAGGCTCTGCGCCAGGCGAGTGGCGGCCGAGGCCGGCATGGCTTCACCGTCGGGCATCTTGTTCTGAGCCACACCGACCACATTGTCCGGGTTGATAATCTGGAAGCTCCGATTGCTCAGCTCCGTAGTCAGCAAATCCGCCATGCCGCTGAGGAAATCACGATATTCGGGCTGCGCGTGATTTTGCACAACCAGCACGGCCTTGGTGATCTGCGGCGGTCTTGGCGGCACCACGGTCTGCACTTCAACCGTCACCCGTTGGGTCTGCACGCCTTCGCCGACAATCGCCGGCGGCGTGACGACCACGGTGCCCGGCGCGGGCAAATTCACTTCCACCGTCTTGCCCGGCTCCAATGCGACGCCCTGCGCGGCGTTGTTGGTCTGGGCGGCGGCGTCCTGCGCCCGCAGCACGCTCGCAAGTGGCAGCACGGCGAGCATCAGTGACAGCATCAGCACCATTTGTCTCATTGGCATCTTCCCTGTTTTCATACTTGGATTCTCCTTTCTTTGCGGCCTAAGCTTCCTTCTTCCACCCCAACCGCTTTGGCCATCGCCCTCCTCAAGGCAGCGGCGTTACCCGGCTGATCATCCGTCCGGGAACGCTCACGATGTGCATCACGGTGGTTTTGCCTGCTGAGACCGGTACGCTGATTGATTGTTGCATATTGGCGGCGCCATGTGGCACTAAAACCAGCTCATGTTCACCGGCAGGCAATTCCAGGCGCGCCACCTGGGCATAGCGCGGCAAAAGCAGCCAGCTGCGCAAGTCCGGCTGCTCCAGCATTGCCATGGCTACGGTCGCGAGAAAGCCCGCCCCCATGCCCATGTGCTCTTGCATTTCATGCCCCGCAATGGCCTTCAGTGTCGCCCGGATGACCATGCGCGTAATAATGCCCGGCATCTGCTCACTAAGGTCCTTCACGGCCAAGCCCTGCATATCGCAGGCCAGCTCGGTCACGGCCAACTTCTGACCACGACGATTCTGAATGGCCAAGGGCGCCAGGCAATCCCTTATCTCCTCATAGTATGGGAAGGTGATATTGACCAGCGTCACCCCCGCGTCCGTCGGTATGGGCACCGACAGCTGAAAACTCTGCTTTTCGTCCACATAATCCTGCTCGTAGAAAAACACCACAACGCCCGTATTCGGCAGCGGCGCTGCCCGCGCCGGCATCGGCTCAAGGCCAAATTCCTTCAGTTCCTCCTCGCGCCGCATGCGTCGTGCCAGGCGGCGAACGTCGTCCTGAAAGGTACGGCAGCCCGGCTGCAACTGCAAGGCCGTCTTGTAGGCCAGGTAGGCATTGCTCCAATCCTGCCGGCTCTCGTAATACATGCCGCTGAAATAGTAGACGTAGGCATTCTGGAAGGAATTGCGCACGGTCGCGGCAGCGCGGTTCATGGCGGCCATCTGGTTTTGGAAGCCCGGCATGTCATCCACGGCCGAGTAAGCCTTTTCGTGTCCATCCTGCCGTTTTTTCTCCACGGCTTCCAGTTCTTCCCGGTAGCGTTTTTCGGCCTGGCCGATCTGGTAAACCAAGTTGTTCACCATGACGCCCAGGCTCTCGTAGTCATTCTTGGCCAGCATATTCAGCGTCTGCTGCTGCAAGAGCATGATGTGTTCGTAGCTGCGACCCGTGTAGGGCAGCGTTCGGTCGTTGACCATGGTCGCCATGATCTGACTGCCCGCGCCGCTCACGGTGTAGCGAGCCTTCTCGTCCTGTTCCTCGAAAAAGCTCATGGCAGCCAAGTAGTCGCTTATACTGCCGTCGAGATCGTCATTGATCTGCCGCAGGCGACCGCGTTCCAAGTACAGGAGCAAGCGGTCGTCATTGCTGCTTAGAGCGCTGCTCAGCTGCCCGGGGTCAGCCAAGCGCCCTTGCATTATCTCCAGCTTGACTTTGCCGATGACCTCCGGGTGCGTCTGGCAGCCGCTGCCAACAAGCAAGGCCAGCAGAGGCAATACGCAACAGACTGCTTGGCGCCGCCGGCGACGCCAAGCCGCTTGCCGTGTAGTCGGAGCGGGTGTCACTGTCGTTGTCATCCTCTCCACCATTGCTCAGCTCTTCAGAATGCCGCATTCAGCAAGACCATGAAGGGTACATTGGAATCGCTGATGACGTTGAACAGTCCCAGCTGCACGCCATTCATATTCTTGGTCATGTTGATCACACCGAGTTGCAGGCCATAAACGTCCTCGGCTTGATTAAAGAGCCCGAGTTGAATGCCCTCCAACCCGCCGGCGACATTGATGCAGGCCAGTTGCAAACCCTGCACATCTGCAGAGATATTGCCGTAGTTGACCAAACCGGCCAACTGCAAGCCCTTGAACTCTCCCAGCACGCGGTTGCCAATGCCGGCAACTTGGATGGCCTGCGCATTCTGGTTGACCTGATTCCACACCCCGGCAATTTCCAGCCCCATGACATCGCCATGGCTGAGATTGCCCAGCACGCCGAGATCAATGAAGCTGACGTTGTTGTGCAAACCGACAAATAGGTTCAAGCGCAAGCCCGTGACGTCCCAATCCTCAGCCGGGAACTGCGCCGGCGGAACCAAGCCGATGCTGATGGGGAAAATGCCCGCCGACGGCACCGGCGCCGGATACACCTTGTCCGTCGGGTCGGCAATGCTCCGGCGTTGCGCCGGAGTCTCAATGACCGCCCGATGGTGGGAACGGTCCACCTGCGCTGACGCCGACGGCAGCGCCAGCGTCACCATAACGAAAAGAGCCAGTGTCAGCAAGGTCTTCATGCGTCATTCTCCTCTCAAGGCCATTAGGTTGCTCGGTGTACTCATTGGCATCATCCTGCAGCGAGCAGGGCCAACAGCGCTCGCCCCAGAGGCGATAATGATCTAAGACAGCAACTATGTCAGGAATATCCTACGCATAGCTGCATCTCTTTCGCAGCGCTCACAGCATAATGGGCTTGCGGGCGCGATAACTCTCAACCTCAGCCTTAACGACGCGAATGGTCTGCTTGGCTGACGCCGGCGTCA
>JAAZKQ010000485.1 GCA_012799755.1 Lentisphaerota bacterium
CAGCGAAATCGGCCCGCAACTGCCCATTTCGCTGATGAGCCAATTCCGCCCGGTACCGGAATGTTTCCGCCGCGGCGCCCTCAACCGCATGGTCGCCTTGGATGAATACCGGCAGGTCTGCCGACATCTCGATGACCTCGGCTTCAATCGGGCCTTCATTCAGCCGGAATTCGGTGACGACAGCTTCCTGCCGGATTTTACCGACGAGCGTCCCTTCAAGGGCAATCCGCCGTCCACAGGGCCAGCTGCGCCATGAATTTGCGATGATACTCGCCGAGACGACACCAGATGCTCCAAGGCGATGCAGCCCCCCAGTCAATAGGACTGGCGAAATAGGCCACCCGGCCGGCGCCGTAAGGACGCACCACCAGCGCCGGCGACGACAGGGGCGCAACGACCTGCGAGCCGCCGGTGTAGCGCAGCAGCACCCGCGCGTCCGAGCGTGGCTCAACCAGTTGCAGCTGGCCGATGCCCTGATAGCTTTCCGGATACAGCGGCAGTCCCGCCAATACCGGATGCATCAGCGCGGCGGCGTCCGCAGCAACCAAGTGATAGAGTCGGTCATTGATGGTGGTGAACTCGCGTGTGCCGTCCCGCGGCGCACTCGCCCGCAGATTCAGCTCGCCCTGCACTGAGCTGATGGGCAGGATGTCGGACAGCTCAAAGCCCCGAAAGTCAATCGTACCCTGCACCACAAGCCCCGCGCCGCCGCGAACAAGATTTTCCACCTGGCGCAGATTCGCCGGCGAGATACGGCCGGCAGCAATGACGACCAGGCGGGCATTCTCCCATAGCGCGCTATCCAGCTCGTCATTGACATCGTGGATGCTGACGGCAAAGCCCGCCGCCTGCAAGCCATGCCGCCAGAATTGCGACACCCGCGTCGGCTTGAGCTCACCGGCGTCATCACGACGCAAATGGGCGAAAAGCAAGGCACCGGCGCCCTTGGCGTCGCCCTGCCAAGTGGTGCGCGGCTTGTCGCGCAGTGTTTCCTCGCGACTGACATCCAGGAGCTGCTCATCGCCGGCGCTCACCTGCACTTGCAAGCGATAGTCGCGACCAACCTGCACCGGACCGAAGCGCACTCGCAGGGGCTCACCGGGCGTAGCGCCGCGCCCCTGGAATTGCTGCTGGCGGCGTTCGCGGTTGGCGATGTCTTCGACACTTAGCGACAGCGTCAGGTCCTGCCAGGCGCGATAAGGCAGAAAGGCTATTTCCAGCTCTGCTTCGCCATTTTCGGCCGGGACTGCAAGCACCCAATCCACCATGCCGCCGGGGCCCTGGCCCTTGACGCCGCTGAGCCCCTGCCCCGCGCCGCGCCAGCTCTGCCATTCACGGCCCTGTCCTGGAAAGAGATTAATGAGCATGAAGGGCTCGCAGGAATAGGTCTTGGCGTCGGTCCAGACGCGCCACCACGCGAGTTGGCTGTCAAAGCTGTTCATAAAGACATCGCCGGTGGCGCGATTGCCCAGGGCGTGCCAAGCCTCGCTGATCTGGTCAATGCTGATGGCGCCCCAGTGGTAGCCGGGAATCATGCTGACGATGTCGCTGGCCTCACTGTCCACGCGCAAGGGGCTCAGGCCCGCCGGCGCGGGCGGCTTCACGGGAATACTGCTCCAGCTGTCCTGGTCGTAGCCCTTGTCGGCGCCCTGTCCCCAGAAGCCGTGGGTGAACCAGGTGGTTTGGAAGGCCTTCTTGCCGGTATTGCGCAGCATGCGCCGAGTGTGCAGGCGTGATTCACCGGCGTAAAGGGTCATTTCCTTGCGGTATTCGCAGGCGTAGCCGTAATCACTGGTAATGGTCTGAGTGAACGTGAGGCGCCAGGCGCCGGTGGCGCTGCGCTGGCCCTCGCGCTCGTCAGCAGGGAGCGCCCGCCAGTCTTCATCCTCGCTGTTGCGCCATTCCTCCAGCATGGCCCAAGGCGCGTGTTGCACCTCCTTCAGGCCGCCGCGAAAACCCCGGCCCGTGCCTTCGGCGATGCCGATGCCGGGAAGCATGAAGAGATAACGGCCGGGTTCCAGTTCGGCCATGGGCACCGCCTCCTCGAACTCCTCGGGAATGCCGTACCAATTCTGATTTTTATCATTGACACTGGCCAGCCAGCTGCGGCCGCTGGGCAGATAGCTGATATTGTAAATCCAACCACCCCAGTTGAAACGCCTACCGTATTTGTAGACGACCTTGATGGGCTTGCCCTCGGCATCCAGCATGGGCTCAGCCGGCGGCGCGGGCTCACCGGTCATGATCTCGACGCGGAGGTACTCGTTGCTCAAAACGACTTCGGCCACGCCGTCACCATCCACATCCGCGTAATCGCGGCTCACAAGACTGCCGGCGCCATGAGCGGCCAGGCAAAGCGCTGCGCCAATTCCAACCAGGGTTCTGATTTGCATGTTTTTGCTCCTTGTATGGGGGATCGTTGATGGGAAAACTAGCGACGACGACGGGCTTTTTTGTTTACTGGCACGGCTGAACCGGAACGGCGGCCGGCGGCGCGTGGAAACAGCATGGCGTGCTGATCTTCGCGCTCACGGTCACTGCGGGCGACATAGATCGGCCGACCATCAAGGTCGCAGCTGGCATAGTACATCGCCGTGGCCACCGTGCCGGGCGTGGGAATAAAGCATTGCACCTGCTGTGGCCGCCAGCCCTGCCGTTGAAACCAGGCTGCGAGCTCCCGCATATCGTCCATGGTACAACCCGGGAACGCACTGATGATGTAGGGCACAATATACTGCTCCTTGCCCAACGCCTTGCTGCGGGCGGTAAAAATCTCGCAGAAACGCTCAAAGAGCCGGAAGTCCGATTTGCGCATGGCCGCCAAGACATGAGCGACCGTATGCTCAGGAGCCAGTTTGAGCTGGCCGCTGACGAATTCGCCAATGAGGCCATCCATAAACTCCGGGTCGCTTAAGGCCGCGTCGTGACGAATGCCGCTGCCGATGCCGACATGGCGCACGCAGGGCAGCGCCCGCACCTGCCGCAGCAGGGACAAGTACTCGCGCTGCTTCAGGCGCAACTGCGGACAGAGCGTCGGCGCCAGGCAACTGGCGCGGCGGCAGCCCTTGGCGTCAATGGCGCAGGCGCCCTGCCAGAGATTGGCGGTCGGACCGCCGATGTCCGACACCGTACCCGTCCAGCCCGGCTGGCTTGCCATGCTCGTGACTTCACGGATAATGGACGACGCCGAACGCGAACTGAGGCGCCGTCCCTGATGCAGGGCCAATGAGCAGAATGAGCAGCCGCCGCCGCAGCCACGCATGGCCGTCACGCTCCAGCGAACCATCTCCAGCGCCGGAATGGGCTCACGGTAGGACGGATGGGCGGCGCGCGTGAAAGGCAGGCTGTAAAGCGCGTCCATTTCGCTTTCGTTCAAGGGTGCCGCCGGCGCTTCCATGATGACGTAGCGGTCGCCATGAGCCTGCGCCAGGCGGCCAGTCCCGCGATGGACCTGCGCCTCAATGGCCAAGGTCGCCTGCAGCAACAGCGTCTTGTCGCTCTGCATGGCTTCGTAGGAGGGCAACAGCTCGGCATCGCCGGCCTCCTTGCTGATGTGAGCGGTGCCGGCTATGCCGGCGACATCCTCACCGGCGGCCAGACGCCGTGCCAATTCTACCATCCCGCGCTCGCCCATGCCGTATATGAGCAGGTCGGCCTTGCTGTCGAACAACAGCGAGCGCCGCAGGCTGTCGCTCCAGAAATCATAATGCGCCGCCCGCCGCAAGGACGCCTCAATGCCGCCCAGAACCACAAAAAGGCCCGGAAAAGCCGCGCGCACCAGGTTCGTATAGACGATGCTCGCGCGGTTCGGCCGCGCGCCGGATACGCCACCCGGTGTGTACGCGTCATCCCGGCGAATCTTGCGAAAGGCCGTGTAATGACACAACATGGAATCCAGACAGCCGGCGCCAATGCCGCAGAACAAGCGCGGTCGCCCCAGCCGCTGGATGTCCTCAAGATTGTCCCAACGCGGCTGCGCAATGATGCCGACGCGATAGCCCTCTCGCTCTAACACTCTCCCCAGCAAGGGAATACCGAAGGATGGATGGTCCACGTAGGCATCGCCACAGATCAGCAATATGTCCAACTCCGACCAACCCCGCACAGACATCTCCGCCGCCGTCATCGGCAAAAACAACCGCGATGACAAAGCCGACTCCCTTGCGGCAGCGGGACTTTGCGGGCCGGAAGCGGAACGGCGACGCGCGGCATCCTGAGCGCGTGGCGCGGAGGAGTCGGCAGGACGGCGGCGCGGCGCGGCATCCTGAGCGCGTAACGCAGAGGAATCAGCAGGACGGCGGCGCGGCGCATCCTGAGCGCGTGGCGCGGAGGAATCAGCGGAGCGGCGGCGCGGCGCATCCTGAGCGCGTGGCGCGGAGGAGTCAGCGGAGCGCCGGGGCGCGGCATCCTGAGCGCGTGGCGCGGAGGAATCAGCAGGACGGCGCTCAAAGCGCCTGGAATCCTTGCCTCGTGAATAGTCTCGCTCGCGTCCCGAGCCCATATCGCTTCCTGATCTGTTCAGCGTCTTGTTGGCCCCCACGCACCCGTCCAGCCCTTACTATACCGCCCATTCGCCGCAACGGGGACAAGGTGACGCCAAGGACGACGCTCCGGGCAAGCGGGAGTGGCCCTGTGCACCTCGCAGACCACCTGAAAGCCGCAAAACTATGGACAGTATGGACAGTATGGACGCTATGGACGACAGCAGCTGCTCGCTCGCCGTCCATACTGTCC
>JAAZKQ010000486.1 GCA_012799755.1 Lentisphaerota bacterium
GAAAACGGCCAATTATCAATCAGTGACCGGTTACCAATTCAAGCGGCGGTCTTTCCTTGGTCAAGAAGCAAGCGGTTACTGACCGATTATTCGGGGCTCTTCTGCTTGTCCTCAGCGTCCTTTCGGCGGCAGTGGCGGTCGCTGAAATTCGCAGGGCACGGCGGTTTGGCAGAGACCGCAGCCTAAGGGCAGGTCCAGCCAACCGTAGCGTTCGAGTCGTCCGGGGCCGATGTGTTCGACGGCGTATTTGAGGCACTTGTCCTTGTCGCGGTCGCGAAAATCCGGGCCGATGGCATGGGCCGGACAGCGGCGGGCGCAGGCGCCGCACTTGCTGCACCAGGCGAATGGGTCGTCTCCGTATGGTCGCGGGTCTGGCTCTAACTCCAGGTCGGTGACGACGCTGCCCAGGCGGTGGGCGATGCCCCGCTCGGTGATCAGGCCGGCGGAGAGTCCAAAGGTGCCCATTCCGGCGACAAAGGCCACGTGGCGTTCCGACCAGTTGCCTGCCAGGCGCTTGACCGCGTCCGGGTAACTCATGTGCGAATGAGGTGCCACGGCGGCGAAACCCAGCTCTTCCAGATAGCGGCAGAGTTGCTTGCGCATGGCCTCGTTGGCGATTTCTCCATAGGAGCGCGCGCGCGCCCAGGCGATGCTGGGGCGTTGCTGTTCTTGGCGATTGCTTTCGCGGGCCGCCTGTGTTTTCGGCATGCACCAGCTGATCACCGTCTTGGCCGTTGCCTTTGGTGCCTGCGCGGCAAGCGCCTCCTGGGGAGTCCAATGAAAGGGCCCGATGAGTTCGTGGAAACGCTCGAACCACGGATCGTTGGCGGCGGCGAAGCGCACGCTGGGTTCGTCAAAAAACTCATTGGCGCCGACGGCGTAATGGAGGTGGCGCAGTTGTTTGCGGATGTCTTCCTTGCTCGGTGTCATGGCGATGTTTTCCCGGATGATGGTTGGCGTTGTAATGAGATATTGATCTAATCTAGTCTAGCCTATCGTCGTATTTTTGCCAAAGTATCACGCGGGCTTTTTGAGCGCGGGGTAATGTGGACGGAGAGGGGACGAATGGGACGAATGAGGTGGGGTGGGTGAGCGCGTTTGGAGCTGCCTGTTATGCGCATTGGGCAGTTCCCGGTAGCCTCGAAGCAAGGGGTGCGCGAAGACTTGAAACGCCCCCAGCCCTTGACCTTATTCGTGCAGGTTCCATTGCCCGGGCGCGTCACTGAAAAACCAACAGCCTCGGCCTGTGGACAGCCGGTCAAGATACACGGGAGCAACAGTGCTGCCTTGGTGGTAGCCCATGATTCGTAGCGCGCCACCGCCCGGGTCCCGGGGAACGGGACGCGTCCAGTCACTGCCAAAGGCGGTCCAGCCGGCCGGATGGGACAGCTGAGCATCCGGTGCTTGCCAGCCCCGCAACTTCCAGTCCAGTGTCTGAGCAGCGGTTGATACGAAGGCCCAGGCGGCGCTGAAAGCCGGCAGGTCGCCAAGGCCACTCAACCGATAACCGGCGGATGTCCAGCGCCATAGCTGCCCGATGGCCTCGGGAAGCGGCGCCTTCACGCGTGAATACAGTGGCAGAGCAATGAAATTCCAGCCGGGCTGTAACGTGAGAGTGACGTCCTTCGGTTCGGCGCTAAGCCAATAGCGGGACGGCAAAGCCAGCTCAACGTCATGCCAGCGCAGCGTGAAGCCGAGAATGCCATCGGCGGACGCATTGTCAACCCCACGCAAGGTCAGGCTTGCGAGGTCGTTGCCCGGGGCGTCTTCACGCAGGAAAACCCAGGAGCGGGTGGATGCATCGTCCCAACGCCGGGCGTCGCCTGTGCCGTCATCGGCCAAGCCCTGCGCCCAGCCCGGCGGCAGCGTGCAGGAAACAATCCACGCGTCGGGCGCAGCGTCGCCCGTCTTGGTCTGTAATTGCCAGACGAGGCTATTGGCGTAGGTCGGCACATAACGTGTTCGTGCAAACTGTGCTTCCAGCCAGCAATCCGCCGCCAGGTCCAGCAGCGGCTCAAGCGGCTCAGTCATGCCGACCGTTACTGAGGCGGAATGAACGGCGTCGGCATAGCCCGGCGCTGAAATGTTCAGCTGCCAAGTCCCGGGCGCCAGTGTGCGATGGAAGCGTCCCTGGCGGTCAGCAAAGCTGTCCTGCGTACCGCTGATCCGTATTCGCGCGTGGGGCACCGGCTGTCCACTGGCGCTATCACGGACTTGCCCGGCGACGCCGGTGAGCGCCTGTTCCGCCCAGCCCAACAGTGCTTCGCGATTCTCCTGCCACAGGCGCTCCAGGTGAACAGGGTCGCTGCTTTCCTTGCTTGGTCCCATCAATTCGACGGTCATGGCCAGCGTGCCCAGATAGCGGTATTGCCAATCGGCGAATTCGCCATTACAGATGTACCATTCCGAACCGTTGATGATATCGCTTGCATTCATCGCCGTGTTGGCCATTGCGTAGCCTCGCGCCAAGCGCCGAAACAGCGTGTCATCGGGGGTGGCCGAGTAGTGGGATTTAACGATGCCGGCCGCGTTGTTGCCATAGGGGTAGCACACCAGCCGCGCGCCGGTGTGCAGGTGCAATGCTGCGGAGAAACGTCGCGAAGCGCACCAGCGCATCAGGGCCCGTGTTTCCAGCTGCCGTCCGGCCTGGTACATTGGCGAGGCCGCCGCGTAGGTGCCCAAAGTGGGTATGATGATGCCGTCGGGAAAATCCCGGTTGAGGTCCTTGTTCTTGGCATTTTTTCGGGTAACGGCGGCCAGACCGTCCGGGTTGACCATCGGCATGATCCAGATGGCGACCTTATCCAGTAGCGAACACACCCGTGCATTGCCGGCGGCATGGGCTTCCAACAGATACTCGGCGAAGCGCAGAGCCAGCATGGCGCTGGGCCGTTCATCGCCGTGAATGGCGCCGGTCAGCAACAGCTCGGGGACAGTGGCGGCCGCACCGCTCGCGCCGAGGCGCAGCGCAAGCATATCCCGCCCTTGGGTGGACAGGCCGACGTAGTCCGGCCGGCAAATGTCCCAATTCTCCGCCGCCAAGGCCAACAGTCGCTCATTGATTGCCGCATCGCTGAGGTAGAGTGGATTGTTGCTGCGCCGACCGGTTGGCTGGTATTCGCCGGCTACCAGCACGAACTCATCCTGTTGTAGTTGTTGCCATTGTTCCTCGCTCAACTCCAGCCAGATTATGCCATCCTGGATTGACGTGATATCCAGCCCCCGTGCATGTAAAGTCTGTAGTTCCGCTGCATTGCGGTATTGCAGGCCGACGCGCCAAGGCGTCGGCGTTCCGACGGGTATTTCGTCTGCGGACGTCGTACCGGGTTCATCCCCGGCACGGGTGCCATTCGTCACCTCGACGCCGCTGTCGGCCCACTGATCAATCATGGCGTCACGGCTGGCGGGCAAGCCGCCGGCATCCTGCCAAGCGTGGAGGAATTGCAGCAACTCTGCATGGCTGATCAGCCCATCGCCATTCGTGTCCGGCTCGGCGTAGACCACAAGACGGAAGGCTGCGGCGAGGTAGTTGTGTGTTGAATTGCGGTAGAGACAGTACACGTCGCTGACGCCCGCTTCGGCAGGCTGACCAAAGCAACGCCCGTCAGCCAGCAAGGCCATGCCGGTCGGTGCCTCACCGGCAGCGCCCACACAATGGTAGTCGTCCGCTGCATATTCCAGCGGGAGAGATAAGTATAGGTCATAATCCCGCCCGATGTATAATTCCACGGTGTCGCCTTGGACTTCTGTCGGCTCTACGACATCAATGGCGAGCGTGTAATCCCGCGCCAATTCGGGATTGCTTTGCGGCACGACGTGGACCCGCGGCTCATAGTGACCCGCCACGGTGGCACAACCACTGAGGATGCCGGACGCCGTTAAGTTAATGCCTTCCGGCAGGGCGCCTGACGCGAGCGACCACTCAGCGGCACCGGCACTGTGCTTAAGCGTGACTGCGGCCGGCCAGCCGCAGGGCAGCTGCACCTGCGACGTCAGCAGCTCCCCCAGGTTGACATCGCTGAGATAAAAGGGCGCTGCCGCATCCAGCACTGACAGGCTCACCCTGTCGTGTTCGCCAACCAAGCGTAGCGTGACGACGCCTTCGGCATTGGTTCGACCGGCGGCGAGCGGCTGCTTGTCCATTGTCTGTACGCACACCGCCGCGCCGGCCAGAGGCGCGGCGCTATCGGCAAGCGTCACCGTTACGGCCAGCAAATCGGCGTTATCGCCGGTCCCCGCTATGGCGTATGTCACCGTCATAGGCACCAGCTCCCGTAGACGCGCCACCTGCGAGGCATCGCCAAAAAGATGCATTTGCTTGGCAAAGTACTCGGCCGGCTTGTCAACGCCATTAAATTCATTGACGATGGTGCTGGTTGCCGCATAATCAATGCCGGCGAAGATACCCGCCCAGCCATAGGCGCCCATGTTCTGCACCCGCTCAGCACTCATGGCGCCGACAACGCGATCGGTGATTTCCTGCAACAGATAGATGGGGGGATTCCAATGGGTCTCGCTGGTTGAGGCGATGACCGCCGCTGCGCCATGATACTCGCCACCGCCGATCGTGGCCTTGAAGAAGGCCTCAGCCAGACAGTCGCTGATGTAGGCGAAATTGCCGTTGTTGCATACCGGCGTGACAATCAGCGGCAGTGCTTCACCGTTGTTCAACGCCTTGGCCTGGTCGCTGGTGAAGCCCGTCGTCGTAAAATAGGTGTTTTGCCCGTGCCCGAGATAATACATCAGGCTAACTCCGGCGTTGAGATGGGTAATAAGCGCATTGGCGCTTGCGTTGGGCGCGTACAGGGCTGGACTGTCGGCACGGATGCAGCCGGCAGCAATCAGCGCCTGGCGAAATTCTTCCATGAAGGCACAGTCTTTTTTACCTTGGGAAATGCCTTCGCTGCCACTCTTGTCACTAGCAAGAAACAATCCGTAGCCACTGTGTTCGTCTGGCAGTGTTGCCTGCTCTTCGTAGCGGCGCAGTTTGGTCAACATCCGTCCGAGCTCGGCGCTGCTGGAAGCGGAGACTCGGGACAAGAACAAGTCGGCGTAAATATCGTCGCCATCAACCCATGCATAAGGGATATCCGTGGTGGGAGGATAGACCCCGGGATGGGTGACATGCGTTGAACGCTCGTAGGGCGGCAGGTCTTTCTCATCACCGCAGAGAAGGAGATGACTGACGTTGGCGCTATCGTAGGCGCTTTGCACGTGAGCCTTGATCGCCGCCGCGCCTGAGCCTGTATCGGCGGGGTAGCTCGACACCTGCACCCGGTAGCCCACCCGCTCCTTCCACGCTACAAAATCCGCCAGGGCACCGGTCCAGGCGTCAGGGCATAGCAGCAGGATCGTCCCGATATTTGTTGGCGCTGCCTCTGGCTCTTCCCGCAACAATCCGGCGTTGAGGAAGGCAGCGCTCTGCATCTGCGCATATTGCGACTCGTCGCTAAGTACCGGATAGTCTTCCGCTCGGCTCGCAGTACAGCGCAACGCCATATCCAAGCGGGTATAAACCCGCAGTACGCCCGCCGCCGGCAGATACTGGAAGGGAGCGACTTGCAACGCCAGGCCGCTCGCGCCCCGCAGCCGATAGCTCTGCATTTCCGTCAGGATTTGTGCAGGGAAGGGCGCGGTGCCGCCATAAATCGCCTCGTCGGGTGCGCAGTCAAAGGTCTTGGCTGAACGCAGCAGCAGCCCGCAGGACGGTAAGGGCGGCAGGCAGGGAATGTCCACATACCGGCTGGCCAGCAGTTGCAGCTCGTAGCCACCCCGCTCCGGCAACAGCAAATCCACCCGGTACACGGGCAACTCCGGCTTTCCGCGCAAAGCCAGGGGCCAACCCGTTGCGCTGCGAATCTGTGAGTAGCGGCCATCTGCGCGTTCAAGATTGCTGATTTCGTATGGCTCGGCGCTAAAGCTGAAGAGTGTGCAGTCCGGTCGCAGCTCAGTAACCTGAAACAAGCTGTGGTGATTGCGGCCGGAAGTCCTGCGTGGTGATGCGACGTCTCCGGTCGCTGCGCCGGCGCCGCCGGTTGGCGTCAATGCCAATGCATCCTCCCTGCCGGCAGTGGCCGGCGCCTGCACGTCGCCGCTGTTATGCTCAGCCGCTGCCGCCGGCAACTGGGTGCTGGCTTTCCGGTTAAGAGCCTCGGCGTCCTGGCCCCTATCTGTCGGCGGCCGCAGCAGTACACGCAAGCCCAATAGCAGGACCAATGCCAGCAAGAGCGGCAGCAGCCGGCCGGGAGCACGTTGTTGTTGTTGTCGTTGCGGGACCTTCAATCGCTCCTCCTGGCAATTACATGGTCGGCTTGGGAGTTGTTCGCAAAAGACTTTTTGTCCGTCAGCGTGCCGGAATACTCGACGTCCAAGCTGCTGTCAGCGGCATCACAGCCCGCCGGAAACCTCCAGCACTGTGCCCGTGATATACTCGGCTTCCTCACTAGCCAAAAACAACACCGCATTGGCAATTTCTTCCGGACGACCGAAGCGCTTCAGCGGCACCATTGCCTTGTAGGTCGCAAGTTGCTCCGGCGACAACGCGGCAATGAAGTCCGTGTCAATAAAGCCCGGCGATACGCAGTTGGCTGTAATTTTCCGCTTGGCCACCTCTTTGCTCAGTGATTTGATAAAGGCGACCTGTCCAGCCTTGGACGCTGCGTAATTGGCTTGGCCCTCGAAACCGATGCGGCCCGACGGCGAGGTGATGCCGATAATGCGTCCATAGCGGTGACGCAGCATCCGCTGCACTCCCAACTTGCTCATTACATAGGTGCCCGTCAGATTCACATCAATGACCTTCCGCCAGGACTCTTCCGGCAGCATGGGCACCACGCCGTCTTGGCGAATGCCGGCGCAGTTCACCAGAATGTCCAGACGCTCGTGCTGCTGATCAAAAGTGGTAAAAAACGCTTCGGCCTGTGCGTAGTCGGCCACGTTGCAGCAAGCCAGTTCCAAGCGACCGGCCACATCGCCTGCCTGCGCCGCAAAGGCCTCGGCGGCCTCGCGATTGCCGCCGTATACCGCCACTACGCTCGCCCCGGCTTTGAGCAGAGCCATGCTGATGGCCGCGCCAATGCCGCGAGTACCGCCCGTGACTATTGCCGTCTGTTCCTTGAAATTATAGCTGATCATGCCTGTGGGTCCTTTTATCGTGTCTGTGCATCCCAGCCCGCTATAACGGGAAATAATAGCGCGCGAACACCCGCCGGCAACGCGCGAAAGGTGAAAGTTAATATAAGAACATTTAACGTATTTGGTATGTTCACGAGTATTTTCAGCCGCGGCTGCGGTAGTCGGTCACCGATTGATAATTAGCCGTTTTTTGTTGCCTTGCAATAGAACCCATCTTTCGTGTCTGTTATGTCGCACGCTTGCAGCGTGCAATTTTTGGGGGACGCCCACCCAGGGCGGCACGCCTTTGGGCGCCTGCTCTGGGCTGATATGTTTCGCGCCTTCAGCGCTTCTGCCACTTCGCGGTTGTTTGGCGCCGTTTGCGGGGTTATGTCACGCAGCGGGCTGCAAGCCCGCAGCACGGTTAGCGCATGGGTGTGCTTGGGGTTTCGTTTGCGGGGTCGTGTCACGCAGCGGGCTGCAAGCCCGCAGCACAGCTGGAAAACAGGCGCTATCCTGGTAAAAGTGGACAAGACAAACAGCCGTGGACAACGTGTGCCATCGTCCATAGTGTCCATAGCAGCTTGCGGGAACAACGCTTATCAATGGGTGACCGATTGCCGCGTGGTCGCGTGCAAATGACTTTGGACGTGGACAAATGGCGAAGTGGCGCTACCTTGCACTGTCGTGCGTTTGTCCGGATGCTTTCCCTCCAATTTTGAACGTAAGGAGTGCCACCCCATGACCAGTTTTCCCAAGACCCTCCTGCTGACCCTGTTGCTTGTCGCCGGCGCACTGCAGGCCGAAAATCTGTTTCCGAATCCGAGTTTTGAGACCTGGGATGAGACGTTGAATTTGCCCTGTGGTCCGGCGTCGCGTTGGTACTTGCAACCGAAGGCCAAGCAGGCCGCCTGGGCGCAGTTCCGCCGCAGCGCCGACGAGAAATACAGCGGCGATTACTCCTGGCATCTCAAGGATGACGATTCCGGTCTGATGAATCACACGGCCATGTACTTCGTGCCGGCGGCGGACATTCGCGCGTTGGCCGGCAAAGTCGCCAGTTTCGCCGTGCGGGTCAAGCTGGTCGCCAGTTCGCGCTCGAAGGTCGTGGGCATCATCCTTGCCGGCAGCTGCAAGGACGGCAAGACTTTCAGCGGCGCGGACTACGTTGACAGCGCGACCGCCACCGGCTGGCGGCAGCTGCTGGTGCGCCTGCCCATACCCGAGAACACCAACAGGCTGTCCCTGAGCTTCTGCTGCGCCAACTTCTTCCACGCCACGGGCGAAGCGTACTTTGATGACGTGCTGCTGACCAGTGACGACGTGGCGCGGGAAGCGCCTGATTTGGCGGCGGAACTCGCCGCGACCGCGGCGCCGGCGCCGGCGCCCATCGCGGCCGGCGGCGTCTTCTTTCCCGTGGCGCCGGGGTTGCCGCCGACCTGGCATGCCAAGCCGACGCCGAACCTGCCTTTCCGCAGCAAGTGGGAGCGCGGGGCGACGTTGGACCTGGAGATCAAAGAGAGCGTCTACCCGCCTACGCTGAGCTTTCGGACCAACTACCTGAACCGCCGTTTTGATTTGTCGGCAGCGCCGTTGGAGGAGCTGCGTTTCAGCCTGCTGTTGTCGCAGAATCTGCCGCTGACGCTGCGTCTGTATAATGGTGACGAGGAACAGCCCCGCGAGTACCGCCTGGCGGAAGGCCAACCTGAGAACGGCCAGTTCCGCTATGTCTTCGAGCTGGCCGACTCCGGCGGCCCGCTGACGGCCTTGCACAAGATTGATCTGCGCTTGCTGCGGCGACCGCCGGGGCCAGTGAGTTTTTCCGATTTGGCGATCATCACCGGCGTCGCCGTGCCGTCGCCGGGTTTTGCGCCGTCGCCCGAGAGCGACGCGTTTCGCGTGTCTTACGAAGACCCGCGCGTGTATCGTGACGATGACCGCGAGCGCCCTCTGATCAAGGACGGCACCTGGCATTATCAGGGCCGCTATGAATTCTGGGTCGGGCCGTGGATTGGCAGAAGAAGCACTTTGGACTGGGGGCCCGAGCCACGCAAGAATCCCTTGAACATTGATCACATCGCCTACAAGATCGGGCCCTGCAAGGAGGTCTTTGACGTCATGGGCTTCAATTCGGCCCAGATGTCCGCCGCACACAGCTGGCCGGGGCAGGTTCTCTACGGCCTGGGCGTGCCGGACGATTATCAGCAGCTGGAAGCCGCCGCCGCCACCTACCTGCGCGGTTTCGAGGATATACCCTTCGTGATTGATTTCGCCTTCGGCTACAGGGGAGTCCTGCAGGAGGAAGACGCGGCCAAGTACCGCGACCTATATCAGCGCTATGATCGCTGGCATGAGTTCATTCCCTTCTGCCCCGAGCATCCCGAGGGCGACCGCTACTACCGCGATTATTTCCTGGGTGGTACGCGCATGGCCATGAAAAACGGCAGCAATGTCTTCCTTTACGAGCTCTTCAATGAGTCGCGCTATGGCTGCCAGTGCTCATTCAACGCCCGCGACTTCGCCCGCCGCATGGAGCAGAAATACGGCACGATTGAGCGCGCCAACGCCCAGTGGCAGACCATCTTCACCAGCTTCGACGACGTGGCCGCAGAGAGCAATTTCCAGGATTACCGCCGGCTTTGGCCTGACTGGTGGCAGTTCCTGGCGGCGCGCTACGGCGAGATTCTCCGCCACTATAGCGAGGTCATACGCAGCGTTGATCAACGCCCGCAGGTCTATATCACCGAGATGTGCAGCACCACCTCAGTCTGGGATGGCTTCATGGACTACCGGGTGGTGGCCGAGGCATTGGATGTGCTGGCCTCCGAGGGCGGCTGGCGTTATGGCTACGGCAGTGACAATCTCAAGGGCAGGGACGAGATGGAGGCCGCTGCTTTCCAGAAACCTTTCACGCACTGGTACGTGTGCGATTTCTACCAGGCCCTGGCGAAGGGCAAGCTGCCTGTCGTCAACAACGAGCACTACTGCATACGGGTGGAATTCGGCCAGCGCGTGCCCAGCAAAAAGGAGGACATGATCACCTCGCTGTGGAATGAGGTCATGCACGGCTCGTCAGGCAATTTCACCTATGTGCTGGACAAGCGTTTTTGGGAGTGGGAGACCTACGAGCAGGCCAAGGCGGTGGTGATCAACCCGTCCTACAAATCCTCGTCCATGCTCAATCCCTACAACTGGCCGCCGGAGGAGCTGGTGTGCTTCAAACAATTCCGCGAGGAGCTGGAGCCCTATCGCGAGCAGGTCCTGCCCTTCCCGCGGACGGGCTTGCCCAGCGTGGCCATCTTCCATTCCTATCCGACGCAGGCCATGGCCTTCTATGACCGCGACATGGACCTGAAAGGCCGTATGCTCAACTGGTACTCCGCCGTGCTTCACGCGCATTATCCGCTGGCCATCATCTTTGACGAGGAACTTGAAGCCCTGCCGCCGCACATCGAAGCGCTGGTCTTTCCCTGCGCGGACTACGCGCGGGTGCAGAGCGTGCCCGCATTGGCGGCCTTTATCGCCCGCGGCGGGCTGGTGATTGCCGATGACGACGCCTTCCGTTGGGACGAATACAGCAACGAACTGACCGGATTGCCGGCCGGCATCGCCCGTCTGAACGCCAAGGACCCCGCCTCCGCCCAGGCGCTGGTGGCCATGCTGGATCAGCGCGGCGTAAAACGCTACGGCAGCATGCGGCCCGTGGACGACGATACGCCGCTCAATGGCACGGACTTGCAGCTGATTGACCGCGGCGATTTCAAAATGGTTTTCGCGGTGAGCATGTTCGATGTCCGGCAACGATTGGTGAAGGTCGCGCTCAATATCCAGGACGACGGCGAATTCTATCTGCGCGATATTGTCGGCAAGCGCCTGCTGGTGCCTGACGACAAACAGACTTGGAACCGCGACGAACTCCGTGAGGGCTTTCTGCTTGTCTTGCCCTCGCAGGAACGCGTGCTGCTCACCCTCGAACGTGAAGCGCCGCCCGCGCAATGGCCCCGCGTGGCCCCCGCGCAACAGCGGGAGCTCTTCCGCCTGGCGCAGGCTGAGGACGCGCCGCGGCTGGCGGCTATCCGGGAAAAACTGCGCGCCAGCGGTGACGCCGCTGTCCGCGACCGCAATTACGACGATGTGGCGACCGCAAAATGCCGGCCGCTGGATTTGCGCGCGGTCGCCAATATGCATTTCCGGGACGAGCAGGGCGATGACCGCAAAGGCGGCTGGTTTGACCAGGGCAGCAACGACTTCGCGGCCATGCCCTTGGGCGACATGACGCTGGCGGGCGTGCCATTCCACATCATTGACCCGGAGAGTAACGCCGGTCGCGGCGCCGTCATTCTCTACGGCACCA
>JAAZKQ010000487.1 GCA_012799755.1 Lentisphaerota bacterium
AGCGGCGATGCGAGACATGCCGCCAATAATCTGCGCCAATCTGCGTAATCTGCGGATAAAAAATGTCTGTTATCAATCGCTGATCGCTTACCCGCCAATCTGCTCGCAAACAGGGCCTTTTTACGCAACCCGGGAAGAGGCATATATTATATAACACTTATTACACTTGCGGCGGCAGTCGGCTCGCGAATGCGGCTTATTCAACCGTCTTGATCCAATATCTCAACGCGGGCAAGACCCTCGCAATCCCCTGCCGCCAAGCCTAGTTCAGGCGCGCAAGAGTTACGAGAACAAAATGCCTCGTGAAGAAAGGCCCGTTCCTTCTCGGCAGCCACCGGGAAGGACGGGCACTAATGGTTCCTGGATATGTTTACGCAACTTGGAGGATCGTCATGAGCAACATCGCCATTCTACCCATCGGGAATACCCGGCCAGCTCTGCCCCGCGAGCATTTTCCCCTCCCCTACCAGGCCGTCATCTGGCGTAATTGGGGCATGGTGCCCAGGGAACGCCTGGCGCGGATTCTTGCTTGCAGCGAGGAGCAGCTCGTCGAAGCCGCCGCCGCCATGGGCCTGAAACCGCAGGACGATCTTTGCGACATTTGGCTCCAGCGCGGCTACCAGACCATCATCCGGCAAAACTGGCACACTCTCACCTATGAGCAGATCCTCATCGCCCTTGATTGGACGCCGGAAAAACTCGAGCTCATCCTGCGCGAAGACGACTTCTTCTGGCATAAGCTCGGATTCTTCAAGCCGATTGTCGAAGCTCCCCGTTACACGCCGCTCAACGCCGAGCAGGCCCAGGCCACGGCGCAGCTGCATCGCTGGCGGGATGAGACCTTGGCAGCGCTGCCGCCCCAGACGGAGGCGCCCTTTGCCTTTTTGCGGCAACGCCTGAACCACGCCGCGCCCACGCCGGCAGCGGCCGACGGCGGTCTGCGCATGATCTACTCCTACTCGGCGCTCTACGGCGACCCGCTCCTGGACAGCGAGACCGATCCCTTCCCCGACTCGCTCCTGGCGGATTACGCCGCTGCCGGCGTCAATGCCCTGTGGATGCAAGCCGTACTCTACCTGCTGGTGCCGTGGTTTGGTGACACACCCTATTCCGCGCAGCACGAAGTGCGCATTGAGAATCTACGCAAGCTCGTCGCGCGCATGCGCAAACATGGCCTCAAGCTCATACTGTACCTCAACGAACCCCGCGCCATGCCCGAGCCGTTCTTTCAATACCACCCGGACTGGCGCGGCTGCAAAGACAGCAGCGATACGGGGCTCCATGCCCTCTGCACCAGCTTGCCCGAAGTCCGCGAAAAGCTCAGCCAGGGCGTGGAAAAGCTTTTCCGCCTGGTGCCCGATCTCGGCGGTCTCTTCTGCATCAGCATGTCGGAAAACCTCACCAACTGCTGGTCACGCAGCGTATGGTTGGGTTCCACGACATGTCCGCGCTGCAACCAGCGCCCTATCGCTGATGTCGTCGCCGAAGTCATCAACGCCATCAATGACGGTGCTCGTCGCGGCAAGCCCGACGCCGAGGTCATCGCCTGGAACTGGGCCTGGCGGAACACCTGGGACGCCGATGTGCTCCGCCAACTCCCCGAAAACATCAAAATAATGTGCGTCAGCGAAACCTCCGTGCCCACCCATGTCGGCGGCATTGACGGCACAGTCAGCGACTACTCTATTTCCAAACCCGGTCCGGGCCCGGTCGCCAGCCGCCTCTGGGACCTCGCCAAGGCTCGGGGCCTCGACGTCGTCGCCAAGGTACAGCTCAACAACACCTGGGAGAACTCCGCCGTGCCGTACTTGCCCGTGCCCGACCTTGTCGAGGAACACTTGCAGGGCCTGCGCGCCAAAGGCATCCATAACTTCATGCTCAGCTGGACGCTCGGCGGCTACCCCGGCGGCAACATCCGACTGCTGCACCACAGCAAGGAAGAACTCGCGCAAATGGACTTCGGCGCCGCCGCGCCGGATATCCTCCGCGCTTACCACTGCTTCTCCGAAGCCTTCAGACACTTTCCCCTCCATCACACCATCCAGCTCTACACCGCACCACAGAATTTCGGGCCGCACACCCTGCTCTACGACAGCCCGACCGGCTACTGCGCGACCATGGTCGGTTTCCCATACGACGACCTCAAAACCTGGCGCGGCGGCGACCATTATCCCGAAGACGTCTTCGAGAACGCGTTCCGCCTCATCAGCGAAGGTTGGCAAGAGGGCTTGGACATTCTCCGGCGCACCGAAGCCGCCATCGCTCCGGCACACCGCCACAACTTCGAGGATTTGTGGCGCGTCGCCGAAGCCTCATACTGTCATTTCCGCAGCAGTTATCTGCAAATCGCCTTCGTCCGCCGCCGGCAAGCAAAAGACCGTCAGGCCATGCGTGACATCCTTCACGAAGAAATCACCCTGGCCCAACGTCTCCTGGCTGTCATGAACGCCGATTCCCGCATCGGCTTCGAAGCCAGCAACCACTACTATTACACCCGTAACAGTATCATCGAAAAAATCCTCAACTGCCGGCATCTGCTTGCCAAACTGGATGATAGCAAATAAGGGCGGGCGCCGCTTCTACTCTGGCCGGAAGACGAACGCTTGATGGGCAGAACGCCCCTG
>JAAZKQ010000488.1 GCA_012799755.1 Lentisphaerota bacterium
AGGCGACAGAAAAACGCAAACACATCGGCCTTCCTACACCAAGCTGCCTACTCTCAAAAAAATCTGCGCAAATCTGCGACATCTGCGGATAAAAAATGTCTGTTATCAACCGGTGACCGGTTACGTCACCCTCCCCTGCCCGCAGCCCGGCGGCGCTGACAGCGCGTCGCCAGCCGACAACGAGCGCAGGCGCCCGGCACATCACAGTCCTGCCGCACGCCGTCTTGGGCCGGTGACATCGCCACCGACCGCAAGCCCCGCGCGACGACGCCGGCCATCAGCGCGAGCAAGCCCGCGCGCAAGCCGCTCTTGAGTATTTCCCGTCTAGTCATGAACACTGAGCTCCCACTGGCGTACCCGACCATTAAGAGGTTGCAAATCAGACATATAGACCGTGTCTTCGTGATGTATCAGCACGTAGTTGTGCTCCGAAGCGGATAAATTGGCCACGAGCACATTGAGCACGTCGCCCGACGGCGCATACAGCCGGGCCTGCCGCCGACCCTTTTCCATGGTGAGGAAGCGCCCGCCGCTCAAGGCCGCGAAGCGCACGGGATTGCAACAGCCAGGCATGGGCTCCCGTGATTGCCATGAAGCGATGTACTCGCCCGTTGCCGGGTCCAGTTGCTCCAGGCGCCAGCGCCCGGGGTTGAGCACCCACAGTTCCCCTTCCGGGCTCACATCAAGCATAAAGGCCGCGCCGGGAACCAACCAACCGCTTTCGCCGTAGGACTCCCAAGCGAGCTCACCGCTGTCCGTCTTTACCGCGTACACCCGGCGTTTTTCACGGTCACAGTGGAACTCCAGACCATTGATGGTCGGCGCCTGCGGCGCGGGGAAAACACGCGGCGCAGGAATAGGCGACAGCGGCAGTGCCGGCGGTGCCGGCGGTCGCGCCGTCGCCGCACGCCAAAGCTGCCAGCCGCCTCCTGCAAGCATAAGGAGCCCCACGAGCAGCGCTATCGTTTGCAGTTTGCTCAATCTCATTGTCGTCACCCTCCATATTCCATGCCGCAGTGTCTATGACATTACGGGGCATTCTTGACCGCCAAGCGGCTTTGCCGTCGGAGGTCCAGGCACGCCATGGCCTTGTCATCGCGCACAATCATCAAGCCGTCGGCCATGGCGATGGGTCCCCAGGAGTCCACGCCCGACAAAACGCGGTGACTGGCCAGCCGCTCAAAGACGCCCTGCTGATAACGGTAGACCGACAACAGCCCCTCGTCATCAACAATCCACAAGCAACCATCAGCCACGAGAAAAGGCCCGATTCCAAAACGCTGTTCGCGACCGGAACTGGCGCTGACCGCCGGTAGCTGCGACGGGTCAGCCGCCACCAGCTGCGCCCGCAACGCCCCGGCATCTTTCGGCTGAATCGTAAACAACATGCCTTGATAATATATCGGCGTTTGCTGTTCGCATGCCGGCGCCTGGGTGGCTTTCCAGCGGCCGAGTAGCCGCGCGCTCCACGCGCCGTCCTGGAAAACGACCTCCAGCAGCGCTGAGCCGGCGCCATAGCCGGCAGTGAGGAAAATGCGATTGTCGGCAAGCTGCACGGGCGACGGCGCCCACACGGGCGGCTGCCATTCGCGCGAACACCACAGCAACTCGCCCGCTTCAGACACGCCGACCACGCCGCCGATGCCCGCATAGACATACTGACGGACGCCATGGAGGCACATGGGCACCACGGAGCCATGGGACATCTTCAGCCCCGGCGTATTGGCCAGCTGCCAACGGACCTCGCCGCTGCGCAGGTCCCGCGCCAGCAGCAACCACTCCTGTCCCGCCGGCGCCAGGATGGCCGCTCCCTGGTCAATCAGCGGACATTGGCCGCTATACCACTGCGGCACTTCCGCGCCGTATTCACGCACCAAGTCGCAGCCCCAGAGAAAGTCGCCGCTAATGGCGTCGCTAGCCATGACGTGCGCCTGTGGCCCAAGGGTCACCACGGTATTTTCAGCTACGGCGGGAATGGTGCGTGACTTGCCGTGGTTGCGGCGCATGGGATTGCGATAGCCGCGACGCCAGAGCTCGCGACCATCGGCCAGCACGAAGCAGCGCAAGGCATCGGCTTCTTCCTCTTCGAGATGATCCAGTACATACACCCGACCATAGGCCACGGCGGGCGCGGCGTAGCCCTCACCCAGACTCTGTCGCCAGAGCACCCGTGGCCCATCGGCGCCCCAATCAGTCTGCAAGGGCGGCGCAGCAGCGGCGATGTTGTCTCGCGCCGGTCCGCGAAAGCCCGGCCAGGGCTCGCCATCATCAAACGCGATGCCGTCATCAGCCAGTTTGCGCTCAAAGAGCTCGCCGATGGTCACAACGACTGTCTTGCTCTGGCGTTGCTCAGAACCGTCCAGACCGGGTGCGGCATAGACCAGCCCGAGCTCGGGCTGATAGCTGACATAGGCATGTATGCCCATTGCGGCTGTCAGCAGGCACAAGCCGGTAAAAATGATCAGTATGCTATGGGCAGTCGTGCTCACAGGTTCCTTCGACACGCTTGCGCGTGCAGTTTGTCCAAGGCCCGAACCAGAAAAACCAGCGGGTAGAGTTCTTCGGAATACCACAGCTGTGAGAAATATAACCCCACGGGCTCAATCGGCAGAGATTGACGCTCTTGCAGATACGGTCGCAACCAGGCCACGCCGCGGCCTAGCGCCTCGCCGCAGCCCGGCTGCTCCGCCAAGGCCGTTAGGGCCCGCGCCGTGAAAATCAGCTTTGCGTGCGTGCCCTGGGCAGTGCCCCAGCCGCCATCGGCACCCTGTGTCCGCAGCAGATAGTCCCGCGCCCGCGCTGTCAGGTCGCTATCCATGCCGACGAGGTTTTCCAGCACCACAGCCGTGCCATAGACAGGCGCCAGCAGGTCGTCGGCCTGCTGATCGCCAAACCACAATGGCACAAATGACCCGTCCGCGCGCTGCTGTGATGACAAGTAAGCCAGCAGGCGTCGGCGCGACCGCATGACGCGGCGACGCAGCGATGGCGGCAGGCGGTCCTGCCAGCAACTCAGCGCCCGATAGGCGTGGGAGCTCAAATCCGGACAGCTGCGGTCAAAGGGCAATTTGCCCCAGCCGCGACAGAAAGTCGGCATGCCGCCATCGCGATTCTGAAGCCCTAGCAGCCACTCGCAGCCACGGATGACCTCCGGCCCCGGCGATTCGTCAGCGTCGGTGAGATGGTGAAGCGCGATAAGCGCAGCGGCGCTGTCGTCGGCATCAGGCACGGCGCCGATCAGCGGCGTCCAGCCCCAGCCGCCGGGACGCGCAGCGGTAAAGGGATGCACCTGAGCGAACTGCCGCTGGCGGAGAGTCGCTGCCAATGCCTGGCGCTCCGGCGCCGACAGCGTGTCGGCCAGCGCCCGCGCGGCCAACGCAGTCACCCATTGATCAAGATTGCGATCAATGGGCCAGGACCCGTCGTCCCGACAGGTCCGCGCCAGAAAATCTTCCGCGGCGACCGCCACGGAATGCTCGCCCCGCCCGGCCTCGCAAAGGCAGAGCAGGCAGAACGCCGTCAATGGGGCGGCTTCCAAAAAGCCACCGGACGCCGGCTGCTTAGCTTCCAGACCCCGCAACACTGGCGCAATCAGTGCCCGGCGCAACTGCCAGATCACGCCGCCGCGACAGGCCTCATGCTGGGCAAGTCCCACCGCTATTAGCGCCGGTATGGCATAGCTGACCACCTGGACATTCATGACGCTCAACAGCCGCTGTGGCAACACCGCCAACTCAAAGGGCAAGCGCGGTATGCCCTGCCAGGCCGGGCGACCGGCGCCAAACAGACCGCTGGCCGCACAGAGAGCCAATATCGGCACGGAAAAAGTCCTATCTCGACCATATTTAGCCAGGATGCCCGCGCGGATCGCCTGCGGCGTGACGGCGCCAAATTCTCTCGTCAGCCATTGCTCAGCGCGTTGTGCGGCAACAGCCTGCTCCGGCGCGTTATGTAATGCCGCATAGGCCAGCAGGGTCGCAGTGACATTCGCCGGCGACTCCGGGCTGTCGCCCCAGCCGCCATCGGCAAGCTGCGTCCGCGCCAACCAGGCACGCGCACGACCAATGAGCGCACTATGCCGTTCGGCTGATTTGCGGTTCAACGCCACCACTGCCGTCGCCGTCCCCACCGCCGATGAGGACAGCACGCTGCGCCAGGCACCGTCGTCACCACGCCGCGCCAGCAGCTTCTCCCGCCAGTGTTGGCGGTAATCATGTAGTTCGTCGCGAAGGTCGCGAATGTTCGTAGTACGTACCATCTTAGAGCACCCCCATGGTCAGTAGGCCATAGGTCGTATATTCGAGGTCGGCAACACTGTCACCCGGGCCGGCGCTGAAACCGCCGGCTGCCGTAAAGGCGTCGTAGAGAAAGGCACGCGGCGAATGCGCCGGTCGCCGACCGTGGAGCGACAGCGCAAAGCATGCCGTGGCAGTGGAAAGCAAATCACCGGTCGGAGCAGCCGCCACGGCGGGGAAAGAGCCGTCAGGTCGTTGCAAAGCGGCAAAAGCGTCGAAAGCCGCTGCGTCAACCTCAATGCCGCCGTGACCATAGCGCGCCAGAACCAATGCCGCGCTCGTGGCATTGACACTCGCTGTCAAAGCGCCACGCTCATTGCTGAACAGGCCGGAGGACAACTGATAGGGCCGCAGATCGGCGCCTTGCCAAGGCAACCCGGCGTCCTGCGTCAGGCACAGCGCCAGAAATTGCGAATACGGCGATGTCGCGTCGTGGTTGGGGAAACGCCTGGAATCGCCCGTGGTCAGCAGCTCTCGCGCCGCGTCACGCCAATCCTTGGGCAACGCCCTCGCCAGGGGCAACAGCGCCGCAGCGTCACGCAAGCCCGGCGCGATACGCAGAAATGCCAGGAGCATCCGCGAGCGCAGGAGGCAGAGCAGATGCACCAAATCAAGCGTCCGTGGCTCCTGGTCAGCCAGCGCCGCATCCAGCCGCCCGAGATCAAGACGCACCTCAAGGACGCTCGCCAGCAGCAGCCCGAACATGCCGTAATAGCCGTCCGCCACGCCGGCGCGATTGACAAAACCGCCGCTGTCATGCTGCTGACTGGCCACGAACTCCGCCATGGCACGCATCGCCTCCGGCGCGCAGAGCTCGCAGCCGCGGCGCAAGGTTTGATAAAGTTGACGGGTAATGCTGTCCACTTTGCTCATCCTCAGTCCTGTCAATGTAAGCGATCAGCGATTGATAACAGACATTTTTTATCCGCAGATGTCGCAGATTTGCGCAGATTTTTTTGAGGGTAGGCTGCTTGATGTAGGAAGGCCGGTGTGTTTGCGTTTTCCTGTCGCCTCTTTGGTTTTCAGCGCTGAAAAAGCGCGAAGCATACCCAGCCCAGGACAAGCCGCGCTGAAAGCGCGCGACGCCCTGGGTAAGCGTCCCACCCGAATTTGCACGCTGTAAGCGTGCGACATAGTAAATACGAAAGATGGTTTCCATTGCAAAGCAACAGGGAACGGCCAATTATCAAAGAGTGACCCAGGTCACACATTGCCCCAGTATCATCACCGGGCGCACTCGGCGCAGGCGCCATTGTTCAGGCTATATTAGGGTCTCTGCCTTCTGATCAAAGAGCTATCGGAAAGTCCCTCCACCGTGAATCTCCCCGCACTCGGCATTCTCAGCATCGGCAGTTGTGCTTTGCTGATCGCTGCATTTCAGCATCGGCGCCTATCCATCCACACTGATGATGAAGCCCCCCATGACCGCGCTATGCCGTGGAATCTTTACACCGAGGCAGGCGTGATTATCATGCTGACTTTCGCCGGTCTTTTTTTCGCTTCGCAGTTCCTCAGCCAACGCGAACACGTCATCTTCTGCAGCGCCCTCATGGCCATGCTGAGCATCCTCGGTAGCCATAACCGTCTGCGTGTGTCTCTCCGCGATTGCAAGATTGTTGAACAGGCCCGCCGATCTATTCTCATCAACCACCTCTTTTTCTGTTGCGCCATGGGCTGCTTCATGGGCGGACTCCTCCTCCTGATTTTTGACCGCTAGACCTCTTTTTATTTCACCCAACCTGCAAGCAAAGGACATGATTATGTACGTTGGACGCATCGTCGCAGTCGCCTGCACTCCCCAAGGCCGTGGAGCTGCCCTTTATCGCGTTTCGTCGCGCTCATTCCCCAATCGCGAAGCCAAGATACTCAATCAGGCCATAGCGATTGTGCCTAAAGCCGGCTTTGAAAACGACATTCAAAAGAACCCCTACATCGCCTACAACTGCCTGCGCCTTGCCCGCGGCATGGCCATCGTCAGTAATGGTTCCCATACCGATCCCATCGCGGAAAAGATTCAAGCCGGCCTGCCGCCGCGAGACGCCATGGCCGGCGTCATGCTGGCCATGGACTACGAACACGACAGTCTAGACACCCCGCGCATTACAGGCGTCGTCACCCCCGACGGTCAACTGGGTTGGCTCGCCATCGTCCGTAAAGACGCTCTCATCGTGCGCGAATTTGCCCTGCAACCAGGCAAGGCATTCTACCTCTGCACTTACGAGAAAAACACGCCCGGACTTGATCAAGCAGACACTCAATTCAACGCCTGTGACGCCGATGACGCCTGCGATTACATCCTCAAGCGCGGCGTCTTCGCCGACTTCGAGAAGCCCGTATCAGCCGCCTGCGCCGTCGCCGACGCCAACGCGCAATTCCAAACCGCCATTCGCTGAGCAACTACGGCATCAATAGCTCTTAGGAGTTGTACAGAAGTTAAGTTTACATTTCCAGTTACTTTTGGCAGTCTTCTGTAGCGCCTCTCCGAGGCGCTTGATTTCGCATCCGTACAACACAGGCGCCCCATCTGTTTCCCATATGGAAGACCCATTGTGGAAAACAGCTTGGAACAACTCCAGAACTGTTACCTTGATTTTTGAACGACTCCTTATCTTTATCCACAAAGCAAAGCCGCCGCAGGACTTATATCCTGCGGCGGCTTTGATCAGGTTCATGCCTGAACGAGTCGAAGCTATCAGGCTTCGATTTCCTCCTTGGTGGCGCGCAGACCCGCAAGCCGCGTTTCGAGGGCGCGAATATCGGCATCAATAACAGCCACGTTGGCTTTCTTGATGGCTTTGACAATCTCATCACGCGTCGCAGCATCAACTTTCTTCCAGAACTTCCAAGAGATCAACATGCCGCCGCACTGTTCAAAAAGCTGCTCTGCTGCTTCACGCTGTTCTTTGGCACGTCTCCGGCCTTCACTGATGCTGTTTCTGCGTTCTTCGCTCATGGTTCCTGTACTTTTTGTGGTTTCACTCATTGCTACTCTCCTTTTCTTCTGTCACTCCCACAACTTCCGACGGCCATAAAAGAAAGGCTTTTCTTCACGAATGACAGTGAAAAGATAACAACAGATTGTTGAGATGCAAGCAAAGATTTTTAATTGACATCTCCTATCAAGTGATAGACATGAGTTTTAGACGGTAATACATTTGCGAGTGTTGAGCACATTTTTACGGCAAAAAGAATCTCAAAAAGGATGCATTGACAGTACAAAAAATGCTACCCAATTACGCAGCGATATGATATGATATGACGAGATAGCTTCCCAAAATCACTGAAAATAACTTCGCTCCTGCGGGAGCATACTGATTCGAGGAAGTTCTGAATAGCGCTCGACGCCGACACCTTTTATTCCGTGCTTGATTAGACGCGGAAAACCTAAGCAATCAGCCATTGCTCTGGCGGTCCCCGTAGCTTTTTTGTTTTCAGCAACGAAGGCGCTTCTGCCGCTTCGCGGCCATGGATACCGAGTGCCTGGGGTTTTGTTTGCGGGGTCATGTGCCGCTGCGGGCTGAAAGCCCACAGCACGACCGGATGCGGGGCACTTGGCAAAGCGGCTGGAAGCCGCTTCCACTCTGGCCGATTGCCGGGAAACGCTTTTTTGGGTGCGACGCTTGGTCAGCAAGATGACTGCATTACATTAGGGCTTGCCATCGTTATTCCTTTCCCGATTGGTTGCAACGAACTTTTTGAGTACAGGAGCACGCGATCCATGCAACATCACCTAGCCGGCAAACCCGTTCCCAGCGACATGTTGGTCAATATCCCCCGTCTGATCTCCCTGTATTACACTACCTTGCCCGATTGCAGCCAGCCGGCGCAGCGCGTCGTGTTTGGTACTTCGGGACACCGCGGCAGTTCCCTCAACGGCAGCTTCACGGAAAGCCACATCCTGGCGATCACTCAAGCTATTTGCGATTATCGCCGACAAGCCGGTACTGACGGGCCGCTCTTCCTAGGCATGGACACCCATGCCCTCTCCGAACCGGCGCACGGCACGGCGCTTTGCGTGCTGGCCGCCAACGGCGTCCAAACCCGTATCGCCCGCGATCAGGACTACACCCCGACGCCGGTGCTGTCACACAGCATTCTCAGCTACAACCGTGATCGCAAAAAGTGCCTCGCTGACGGCATTGTCATCACGCCCTCGCATAACCCCCCTGAAGACGGCGGCATCAAATACAACCCCACTCACGGTGGCCCCGCCGAATCAGATATGACCAAATGGATCGCCGACACCGCCAACGCCTATATGAAAAATGGCAATCGCGGCGTCAAGCGCCTGAGCCTCGCCGAGGCGTTGAAAGCCGATTGCGTTCAGGAATTCGACTTCCGCACGCCCTATGTCGCCGATCTGGACGCGGTCATTGACATGGCCGCCATCGCTCGCGCCGGCATCCGCATCGGCGCCGATGCCCTCGGCGGCGCCGGCATCAACTACTGGCGCGCCATCGCCGAACACTACGGCCTGGACATCACCGTCATCAACGGCCATGCCGACCCTAGCTTCCGCTTCATGCCCCTGGATCACGACGGCCGCATCCGTATGGACTGCTCATCGCCCTTTGCCATGCGGGGCCTCATCCGCCTGCGTAAGGACTATGACATCGCCTTCGGCAATGATCCCGATTTCGACCGCCACGGCATTGTCACGCCCAGCGCCGGCCTGATGAATCCCAACCACTACTTGGCCGTAGCCATCCAGTACCTCTTCAGTACCCGCACGGCGTGGCCCCGGCGGGCCGGCGTCGGCAAATCCATCGTCAGCAGCAACATGATTGACAAAGTCGCCGCGAAACTCGAGCGGCGTCTGGTGGAAGTGCCCGTAGGTTTCAAATGGTTCGTCAGTGGACTGCTCGACTCGTCATTGGGCTTTGGTGGCGAAGAAAGCGCCGGCGCCAGTTTCCTGCGCAAAAATGGCCGGGTGTGGACAACGGACAAGGACGGCATTATTCTCGCCCTCCTCGCCGCCGAGATCACCGCCGTCACCGGCCGGGACCCCGCTCAGCACTACCAGGACCTCGTCGCCGAATTCGGCGAGACCTTCTATGGTCGCATTGACTCGCCGGCAACACCCGAACAGAAGGCAGCCCTCGCCGCGCTCAAACCCGAGGACATCACGGCAAAGACGCTCGGCGGCGATGCCATCACCGCCAAGCTGACTCGCGCCGCCGGCAACCAGGAGAGTATAGGCGGTCTGAAGCTGTGCACCGCGAACGGCTGGGTTGCCATTCGCCCCTCAGGCACGGAAAATACCATGAAGGTCTATGCCGAGAGCATGCTCAGCGCCAAGCACCTCAAGAAATTACAGAAAGAAGCCGCCGCGCTCGTCAACTGAGCAGACTGCCAGGCAGAAAAGCATAGTTGGGTTTTGCAAGGGGGAGGAAAGGACCCAATGGGCCCTTTCCTCCCCCTCGCGCTCCCCCACCTATCCCTTTTCGGCTCAGCCGCTGAAGGTATGAGCTGAACTCTTCCACCGTTTATGCGGCGAGCATGTCTACTTTGCGGCCGGAAAAAAGCTTCGTGAAGCGGTACACAGGCAAAAATCACCTGATGCTTTTTTGAATGAGTACCACTCAGAGGTATTGTTGGTAGAGATCGAAGAAACGATCCTCATACTCGTCAAAAATGCCATAGTCGCGCAATTTTTTGCCGAGGGCCTCGGCCTTCTCCCGGCTGTCCACGGCGGCAAAATCGTCGCGTATTTCATTGCGCACGGCCCAAGGCACGCCGCTGTCAAGATCAAGCAGGCCGCGCGCGGCCAATTCCCGCGCATTGCGCGGACCGGAGCGATTCACCAGCTCGTTGAGGAACACAAGCAGGGATACTTCCCAGAACGCATCCAGCCCGACCATGACCCCACGCAGCTCCCGCAGATTGTCCTGAGCGTCTTTGGCGACCTGTTCGGAGATATCATCAACCATGCCGCCGAGGACCTCTTCGCTGTGCTCCTCCTTCTCGAAACGCAGACCGTATTGCACGATGCGCATGCTGTCCTTGCGACTTAACACATCCGTAAAGTAGCGCCGGGCGTCCTCCCCAAAATTATCCAGCGCCTCGCGAAGGAAGTAATGGGGCGTGATGACGCGCGGTCTGGCGGAACGGACGACGCCGCGGCGCAAACGAACCTTCCCCTCCTCCTCGGGGAGTTCGGACAGCACATAGTACTGCACAATGGTTTCGCCGAAGGTCTCCAGCAGCCGCGGCGGCCGATAGACTACGCGAGTCATCCGGGCCGCATACCACAATTCATTCTGTGAAGGCATGTAACACCTGTATTCCCTATTGCCGCAATCCGCTTGGGACCGCGAATAACAGACCTCAATGCGCAACCTCTGCCCACGCACCGGTTCAACAAGCAGCTGGCGCCAGTGGCGGCGATACTGGCCACCGCCAACGCCCCAAATATAAGGCGGCATGGACATTTTCCCCGCGCGAGGAAACAAAATCTCCCGGTATTGAGGTAAGCGGTCAGCGATTGATACTCGTGCCCCAGTACACGGCACAAGAGCTCGTTGAAAAGCAAGCTCGGCGAGGCAAATCGAAGAGCAAACCCCA
>JAAZKQ010000489.1 GCA_012799755.1 Lentisphaerota bacterium
TCCCCCAAGCCTGAGCCTCGGAGGGGCGCAACCATGAGTAACCCCAGGTGAAGCGAAGCGGAACCTGGGGGGAGAGGCCCCCTAAGCCTGAGCCTCGGAGAGGCGGCACAAAAGCTCTGACTTGATGAAAATCTTTCCCAAAAAACAAGAAGTTGGTCGATAGTAGTACGAAAAGTTTATTGGGTCGCCGGCCTTAGCGACACGAAAGAAGCAAAATGGAAAATTTCAATTCAAAAAAATGGTTGAAACCGGGTTCACGTCAGTGTTTGATTCGCCGCGGGCTGGTCAAATCCATGGGCTATACGGATGCCGACCTTGAAAAACCGATTGTCGGCGTCATCAACACCTGGGGCGAAACCAACCCGGGCCATGCCAATTTCAGGCAGCTGGCCGATGCGGTCAAACGGGGCGTCTGGGCTGCCGGCGGGTTTCCGTTGGAAATCAACACCATGTCCATCTGCGAAGTGTTTTTCGATATTTCCAGCCTGATCTATCGGAATCTGCTTTCAATGACGACGGAGGAACTGATTGCGCGCCACCCCTTCGATGGCGTGGTTCTGCTGGGGGCCTGTGATAAAAGCGTCCCCGCTCAGTTGATGGCGGCATTGTCCGCAAACAAACCGATGATTTTTCTGCCGGGCGGCCCGATGCTGCCCGGCCATTACAAGGGTGAGACGCTTGTCTGCGGGACTGACAGCTTCAAACTATGGACCAAATATCAATCCGGTGAAATCAGCGAAGAAGATTTGCAGGAAGCGGAAGGCTGTCTCTATGGCAGCATGGGCGCCTGCCCGATCATGGGAACTGCCAACAGCATGCAGACCGCAACCGAATCCCTGGGACTGGCGCTGCCGGGCAGTGCATCGGCGCCGGCAGTCTCCGCACTCAAAATGCGCTATGCTGAAGAGTCCGGCCGTCAGATCATGACCTTGATCGAAAAAAACATTTGTCCGCGGGACATTGTCACCTACGAGGCCTTGGAGAATGCCATCACTGTGCTGATGAGTTCGGGCGGTTCCACCAACCTCCTGATTCATCTGGTGGCGATCGCGGGACGGGCAGGCATCAAGCTGGACCTGGATGTTTTCCAGAAAATCAGTGATAAAACCCGCGTTCTGGTCAATTGCAAGCCATCCGGCACGGGTTCGGTGGGCATTGAATTTCATCAGGCCGGCGGCGTGCCGGCATTGATGAAGGAACTTGAACCGCTGCTGCATCTTGACGTGATGACCGTAAGCGGGAAAACTATGGGTGAAAATCTGCGGCATGTTGAAAAATCCTACAATCGCGCGGCGATTGCGGAGTTTGAACATCCACTGCAAGCAAGCGGGGGAATTGCGGTGTTGCACGGCAATTTGGCGCCGCGGGGGGCAGTCATCAAACGCTCGGCAGCCTCAATCCTCAAATTCCGTGGCGAAGCCCGTGTCTTCGACACCCTGGCGGAAGCGGAAAAATATCTGCTGGACCCCAATTCCGACATGGATGAGCACAAGGCGGTCATCCTGCGGGGCTATGGCCCGAAAGGCGCGCCAGGCATGCCGGAATTCGGCAATTATATGCCCATTCCCCCCAAAATGCACAAACGTGGCGTTGATGATTATGTCCGCATTACCGATGCGCGGATGAGCGGCGGCGCTTTCGGCACCGTGGTGTTGCATGTGTGTCCGGAAGCACAGGCCGGCGGTCCGCTCGGCGCCGTCCGCAATGGCGATATGATCGTGCTCGATGTGGACAAGGGCATTCTGAACGTCGAGCTGTCTGAAAAGCAGATACAGGAACGGCTGCAGGAAGTTAAACTCCAGCCGAAGGAGCATTTTGCCCGCGGGTTTGTCCGCCATTACATAGATACCGTTTTGCAGGCCGATGAAGGCTGCGACTTCCCCTATCTACAAGCAAAAGAAGCAGGCAAATAAAAGTTCAGCCGCCGTTTCTATTTGTGGCCCCATGTTACTGGACAGTCTCACGCCGGCGCACCGTGCAAAACATCGCAAGCCGCCTTGGAGTACTCGCCATGGACTTCTACACCATCGTCCGTACTGAACACCTCAATCAATACGGCTACCTTTTCGGCGGCAACATGCTCAAGTGGGTGGATGAATACGCCTACATCGCCGCTCTGCGCGAATTCCCCAGCTGCCGCTTCGTCACCCGCGCCATGGACGCCGCGTCCTTCACCCAAAGCGTCAACAACGGCGCCCTCCTCGCCTTCCGTGTCAAGCGCATTCGCAAGGGCAATAGCTCCGTCACCTACAAGGTTGACGTCCATGCCCGCAATCTCCAAGAGCAGGACTGGCATGATGTCTTCGATATCGCCGTGACCTTGGTCGCCATTGACCGCGACGGCCAAAAACAAACACTACCCGAGCCAGTCCCCATTGACGACTGACAGCCCGCCCCATAACTGAGCAGCCTGAGCAATCTGATCAGCGGACGGATCAGGCGGATCGGACGGATCGGACGGATCAGGCGGCGTGATCAGGCAAATCAGTGCGATCAGCGGACGGATCAGGCGGATCGGACGGA
>JAAZKQ010000490.1 GCA_012799755.1 Lentisphaerota bacterium
AGCGGCGATGCGAGACATGCCGCCAAAAATCTGCGTAAATCTGCGTAATCTGCGGATAAAAACCTTCACTCTTTCGCCTGAGAACGTTGGAACTCATTGGCGGCGGCGATGGAGACTCCTGAAAGCGTCGCGCCTGCGCGTAAGACATGCAATCTGCGCAAATCTGCGTAATCTGCGGATAAAAACCTTCGCTCTTTCGCATGAGAACGTTGGAACTCATTGGCGGCGGCGCTGGGGACTCCTGAAGGCGCCGCCGCAAACACGCTTTTGGCGCCCAAATAGTGCGCTCGACAACAACCGGCGCACACATCTCCTATTGCTAGCGGCTCAAAAACCAGCCCAGGAACGCCGCTATAATGAAAGCAAACACGCAACAGAGCCGCAACCCCTTTTCCAGACGCGTAAAGGGACGCTGAAAAGCCGCCCGTTCCAAGCGCTTATACCAGAATGGACAACAAATGACCGGATAGGCCACCAGGCTGGCAGAAAATAGTGACACCAGCGTTGCTGAAAGCATCGGCGAAGCAAGCAGGAAAGTCCGCATGCCATACTCAAAGACGTGCTTTTTCTCCATTCCAAAAAGCCATGACGCCGCCGAGCAAATGGTGATCAGCCGCTCGTCAAAGCCGCCATGCAAAGAAGTGACCGCAAAAAAGGTCAAGGCCATGCCTGCCTCAAGGTAAAGCAGGGTTTGTCGTTGCGATGGACATAATACCATGTTGATAATCAAAAAGGGAACCAGCAACAACACCCACTGTCCGTGCCAGGGAATGAGCAGCATGAACAGCGAATACACCAGCAGCGGAATGTACGCGATCAGACGCCGCCGGGTCGCGACATCCGGCGGCGTATAGGCATAGGCAAGAATGCACAGCAAGGCCAACGAAGCAATAAAAAAACTGCCCGAACCCATCATTGGATAGGACACCGCGTACAACTTGCTCAACATCCGCGCCGTGAACTCGCTAACAAAGTCGCGACCAGGCAAGCGCCAGGATAGCACAGTAAAGAGCGTAATCGGCGCAAGGCTCAATAAAACAGCCTTGAAAATCCGCCAGAACCGCTTCTCACATAATAACAACAGCGGCACGAAGGCAAAAAAGGTAAAGGATTTGTAGCAATTCGCCACCGCGAACATCAGGACAAAGCGCCGCTGGTTGCCGCGCAGGAGATAATGAACGCCAAGAAGCATGAAAAAAACAGCGAAGACATCGTAGCAGCCCAGCAAGACAATACAGAAGAATGCCAGCGGCGCGGTCAGAAACAGCTCAAAGGCGTCCTCACCCGTCTTCTCCTCAACACGGAAGTCGTGACGAAGAATGTGCTCCACTACTGCGCCGAGGGCCAAGAACATCATGAACAGCAGGAGACGACACCAGTAGGTGACAACGCCATAATTGAGCGCCAAGCCAAATGCCTTGTTGACAATGAAGATCGGCAAGTCCCACAGGGCAAAGGTCAGGAACATCGGCAATTCGTAACAAACAGTGCACAGCCGCTCATAGGCGCCGGCAATTTCATAGAAGGATGAGAGCCGGCCTTCCCAGATGCACTCCAGCAAGATGTAGCTGTGATTGCCAGTCGAGACTAAATCGCCAAGTTGAAAGAAAAAGGCGACCAGCGCCGCAAACAGGCAGTACAACGCCACCGGCCAACACAAAAAACGCCGACGCCACGAGGCAAGGATACTTGCGAAGTCCATACATGTCACCTTTCGTTCTTGAAGGAATGCTGTTTTGCAGCAAAGGCAGCAAGTTGAATGATTGACAATAAGCTGATCTTCAGCGACTTCCAATTCCGGCGCGAAACCACGCCGATGCTTCGTCCCCAATGCTGCACGGGCATCTGAAAACAACGCAGGCCCGCAGTCATGGCTCAGCCCGAAATAATGAGATTGGGCGAATAGGTTTCAGCGGGCACTCGCTGGACCATAATTAAACCACCGGTGCACGCCGGATACTTCCGCTATTCATCATCAGGGAAGCAACTCAAGCTTTTTGACGACGATTTCGCCTTCGCCGTCGTCGCCGGTCGCTGTGCCGTGACAGCCAATGGTGATGCGCTTGACATTGCTCACATCAAGTTCGTTCCCACTGGGCTTTTCGTTCCAGGAGGCCATCTTGAAGCCGGCAAAGGGCAACTCAATGCTCCGCCACTCCGCGCTGGCGGGAACCGCGATCGTGTTGTAGAATGAGCCGCCGCCCTCATGCAGCAGGATCAGCAGACCATTGATACCGGCAGGTATCTTGGCCTTGTAGGTCAGACGCAGGCCCTTATAGGCCGCATATTCCGCCTCCGGCAAGGGCATCCCCGGCGTCACGAACATGTGGCGGCCCAAGGGGAAGCGGAAACTCAGCATCGGCAATTCCATGTCGCCGTCCTTGACCATCGCCGATTTTTGGGTGGCCGCCTTGTCAATGCCGATTGACCACTTCTGGACTGGCTCCAACGCAATTTCCAAGGGAGCCGTCGGCACATAGGGCCTGCTCGTCAAGCTCGCCTTGCTGATCTCGACCCGGCCGCTGCCTTCGCCATCGGCCAGAAAACCAAGCCAGAAATGACTCAGCTTCGACCATTCCAGCTCCTTGTCGCTGCCGCTGCTGAAATTCGTCCGCCGCAGGGAGCTCAGATTCAACCGCAAGGCTTCAGTCCGACCGTCGTTGGCCCGAGGCGTACCATAGCGATACCAGGCGTCGCCATTCTTGGTGAAAAATATGATGGCTGGACGGATAGCCACATCCTCGCCTGCACTGACGGCGATACTCAGTTCCAGCGCCTTGAAAGCCGGCATGGCTGCCGGCGCCTCAATCGCCAGCGGCACAAAACGCCGCTCTGCGCCTTTTTTCGTAAAAGTGATGCGCCAGAGGGGCCCGCCAGATTCGCCGGCGGCAAGTGTTTCCAGACTGGCGTCAACACCTATCACTGGCTGCAATGCCGCTTTGACCACAGCGCCTTCGGTACACAAAGGCATGAATGCGTCCTGGGCCATGAGCGCACTCAGCATAGCAGTCAAGGCAAGAAGGAAAAGTCGCATCGTCCTGGCATTCAGCATGGTGGGCTCCTTGTAGTTGAAAGTGGGTCGTCATTGGCAAAAAACAACGAATCACTGTACCACGATTATCAACCGAGAACAACCTGCGATGCGTGGAAAAGACCGTATAAGCGTAGTCGCTCACCCATTGAACATTGTTGTCCCCGCAAGCTGAACACCAAGCGCCTCTTCCGACCGTGCTGTGGGCTTACAGCCCGCAGCGGCACATCACCCCGCAAACGAAAACCCAGGCACACACAAGCGCCAACCGTGCTGTGGGCTTGCAGCCCGCAGCGGCACATCACCCCGCAAACGCAACCCCAAGCACACCCATACGCCGGCCGTGCTGTGGGCTTGCAGCCCGCAGCGGAACATCACCCCGCAAGCCGACGCAAAACGCCAGTCCACGTTGTCCACTTTGTCCACAAAAAAAACAGCTTTAAATTTGACACAGCAGAAAATGCTATTATCATCATAAATACGACGTTTCATGTCGCCATTGTCATAATTTGTCACACGAAAGGACACACAATGATTCTGACACTGAAAGAGTTGGCTGAGTATCTGCGGGTCAACGAACGCACGATTTTACGCATGCTCAAAACAGGCCAGATTCAGGGCGCAAAAATTGGCGGCCAATGGCGCTTTAATGGCGGACAGATTGATAGGCTCTTCTTCCCCAACTCACCCCCCGGCGAGGAAGACGTCCCTCTCCATGCCCTCACCCAGTCGCAGATTGACATTCCCATCAGCCGTATGCTCAACGAAGATCGCATCAATCTTGATCTGCAAGCCGGCAGCGTGGAAGAAGTGATCAGCGAATTGGTCATGCCAAAAGTCTTCAGCACTCTCGTCCTTGACATCAACGACCTCAGGGAAAAATGCCTCGCCCGCGAGAATATCCTCAGCACCGGCGTCGGCAACGGCATTGCCGTTCCCCACCCGCGCGACCCCATCCCGACCCTACGCGCCCCCGGCTGCGTCATTGTCGGTCGCTCCAGCAAAGGCGTTGATTACAAGGCCGTTGACGGCAAGCCCGTCAAGCTCTTTTTCCTCCTTTGCAGCCAGAACATTGAACTGCATCTCCACATGATGGGCTGCATGGCCCGTATGCTGGTTAATCAAGACTTCGTTCAAGAATGTTTCGAGGCAAAAGAAAAAAGCGACGTGATCAAAGCCGTCATGGAATTCGAACGAGCGGATTTCCTCAACAGGAAATACGTCGAAGAGGACGTTGATGCCTGATCCGCCAAGGCGGCAACAAGCGACGCGACGCTGTCCAGCACGACAAGAGCCGGCCCGGTGTGATAACCGAGCCGGCTCTTCTGTCCCTCAGGCATCAGGCTTGGGCAAGGATAAAGCCCCACGCAAAGTCCACGCCACAGTGTGGGGATAATCAGCTGTCAATCAGGTTGTCGTCATCCTGATAGGCATCACCGCTTTTGAAAGCGCGATTGTGCTTCGCGATCCGGTCGCTCCGTGCGTCATAACCATCAACTTCAATGTTGATTTGCTTGATCTGATCAAGAATGCCCAGGCGGGTCTCAATCTCCTTGAACAGCCGTTCACGGAACTGCTGGCGGACCGCCGCCAATTCGGCGCCGGGAACGACATTGAACACGATCTCCAACGACATGCCTTCACGCAGCGTCTTGAGCCTGGTCTGGCGCAAGTCGAGGTCGGGATAATCCGCCGCAACCCACTGCACAAAGGACTTCACCGCCTGGGCGGTAATCACAAAACTGCCGCCTTCGGAGTCCGTTACCTGCACCGACTGGCAGCTGCTACGGCGACAAAACATCAATCTCGCCAGGCACCACAGCAGGAAAGCAAGGATAAAGCCCACCGCTGCGCCGTACCAAAAGCTCTCGCCGTTCATAGCCGCACACAACCCGTCAATAAAACCATTGCCCATAGAGACCTCCGAGGCGCCGCTGGCGCCACTCTGTCCAAATCAATCTTCGCTCAAGACTGCGTGGTGGTGGATAGGCCGAGATCTGTAGCCTCGACCACCTCATCGTTTTCTTCAACTTCTTCCAAATCCACAACATTCACATTGACGCAGCTCACGGGGCAACCGGTCATTTCCTCAACTTTCTCGGCGACAATCTTCTGCACCGCCCGGGCAACATCCGGCACGGAAACGCCGAAACGAAGGATCAGCGACAGGGTGATCTCCGTCCCGTCATCATTCTCATCGGCAGGCTCAATCACGATGTTCCGTTCGTAATTCCGCTTGCTCAGAATGTCAGCCAGACTGTCCATGATGCCCTGACTCGGAAAACGCACCACGCCGTCAACGCTCAATGCGTAACGACGGACAATCGCTCCCAAAACGTTGTTCGTGATGTGAACATGGCCGCCTTGGTCCTGACCGTTCGCGCCAATGTCAATAACCCGCAAATTGCTCTGCTCTGGTCGTGTTTTTTCTGTACCCATGATTTTCTCCTTCTGCTGATGGCCGTTGGTCCCGCCACACAGTCTCTTTTGACTGCAAGCCCGAAACACTTCGGCAATGACTACCTTGTTCCCTACATCAAACTACGTTGTTTTACATGTAACCCCGTCGTTCACCGTTGTCAACGCGCGGCAGGTCCATTCTTCCTACAAGGGCAGGCTTTCTCCGCCATGGGCGATGTAGTTTTCCACAAACTTCGTCGCATAGCGGCCTTCGTGGAATGCCTCGGTGGCCAATAGCTCGTCGGCAAAGGCCGCCGTCGTCGGCACGCCTACCACCAGCAGTTCCTGCAAGGCTCGCCGACAACGATTGATCGCCTGCCGGCGATCCGGCGCCCAGACGATCAACTTGCCCAACAGGCTGTCGTAATGCGATGGCACTCGGTAACCCGAATACAGGTGGCTGTCCAGACGAACTCCCGGACCGCCGGGCGCCAGAAAAAACTCCACCGTGCCTGGACGGGGCACAAAGCCCCGCCCCACATCCTCGGCATTAATCCGCACTTCAATGGCGTGACCGCGCATCTTCACATCGTCCTGGGTAAAACTCAAGGGCTCACCAAGACCAACACGAATCTGCTCTTGAACCAAATCTAGTCCTGTGACCATCTCCGTCACGGGATGTTCCACTTGGATGCGGGTGTTCATCTCCATAAAATAGAAACTGCCGTCTTCATCCAGCAAAAACTCAACCGTGCCGGCGCTCGAATAGTGCACGGACCGCGCCGCCGCAATCGCCGCCTCACCCATCGCCGCACGCGTAGCAGGGTCCAAAACCGGACAGGGCGACTCTTCAATCAGCTTCTGATGCCGACGCTGCAAACTGCAGTCACGTTCACCCAGCTGCACCACCTGCCCGTGCTTATCCGCCATGATCTGCACTTCCACGTGCCGAGGATTCGCCAAGTATTTCTCCAAATACAATTCGCCCGACGAGAAGGCCTGCTCCGCCTCATGCTGCGCAGCGTAGAAGTTGTTGATCATGTCCGATTCTTCCAAAACCAGTCGCATGCCCTTGCCACCACCGCCGGCCGAAGCCTTCAGCAGTACCGGATAGCCAACCACAGAGGCCCAGTGGAGCGCCTCGCTGATCTCACGCACCAAACCGTCACTACCGGGAGTGACCGGCACCCCCGCGGCTTTCATCCGCTCGCGGGCCGCCGTCTTGTTGCCCATCGCCCGAATCACCGCCGGCGACGGCCCAATGAAAGTCAAATTACACCTCTCGCAGATCTCGGCAAAATGCGCATTCTCGGACATGAAACCGTAGCCCGGATGAATCGCCGTCGCCCCGACCAACTCGGCTGCCGCAATAATCCGGTCAACCTTCAAATAACTCTCCGGCGACGGCGACGGACCGATGCAGACCGCCTCGTCGGCCAGCTGCACTGCCAGCGAATCACGGTCAGCTTCGGAATACACCACCACGCTGGCTATTCCCAGCTCGCGGCAAGCGCGAACCACCCGCAAGGCAATCTCCCCCCGATTCGCAATCAGTATCTTTGGGGCCATACGCCTCACTCCTGTCAGTCAACGTTGATTTCAAACAGGGGCTGGCCGTACTCAACCGCCGCGCCATTACTCACCAGCACTTTCGTGATCGTGCCGCTCTTCTCCGCTTTGATTTCGTTCATGACCTTCATGGCCTCGACAATGCACACCACCGTGTCTGGCCCAACCACGCCGCCAACACTCACGAAGGGCGCGGCCTCCGGCGTCGGCGCCGCATAAAACGTACCCACCAGCGGCGAGCTGATCACCACCGGTTTGGCTGCCGCGTCAGCGTCGGCGGCGACCTTCGCCGCCGCGCTTTCCTCGCCGACATGCCTCACTGTCTCGACCGTCACCGGTGTCGCTGCGCACTGCCGAGCCAGACGCAGCTTTAGCTGACCATCCTCCACTTCCAGCTCGCTCAGTTGATGCTGGGTCATGACCTCAGCCAAACGCGATATTGTTTTAACATCCATATTCTTCTTTTCTCCTTACTTCGTTGCGTGGGTATCCAGCCAACGAGCCAGTGCCCGCAGCCCCCACTCATAGGTGTCGGTGCCAAATCCACACATCTGACCGACGCAGACTGCCGACAAATACGAGACATGCCGAAAAGCTTCCCGCGAAAAGATATTGCTGATGTGGACCTCGCATGCCGGCACATTCACTCCCGCTATGGCATCACGTAGTGCTATGCTGCTGTGGGTATAAGCACCCGCATTGATCACCAGGCCATCAAAATGCCCGGGCATCCCCCCAATCCAGTCCAGCAACACACCCTCGTGGTTACTTTGGCGACAGCTCAACTCAAGCCCTAGCTCAGCCGCCACCACAGCCAGACGAGCCTCGACATCAGCCAGACCCGCACTGCCATACACGCCGGGTTCCCGCCGACCTAGCAATTGCAGATTCGGACCATTCAAGACTAAGATGCGCCAAGCTGTCTTCATATCACCAGAGTCTTCCGTTCGCTTTATCTATCATTTGCGCGGCAACAGCACCCCTGCGTGGGATACCCGTCGCGTACCCAACATAAAGCTATGCTAATATAACCCGTCAAAATCCTTGCGGTTCCCGGAAGTTTCTCAGCGCCGCTCGGGTGCCAAGGCCCAATGCCGACTGGGAGAAGCTAACGGCCACTGCGTTTTTTAAGTTCTTCGCTGGCTGCGCGCAGGATTTCCCGCTCCTCATCGCTCAAGGCGCCGTAGCCTTCGCGTGAAAGCTTGTCCAAAACGCGATCAACCGCAGCCGCGCTGTAGGAAATGCCGTCATTGCCGGCACCACCAGGCATGACCTTGAAGCCCTTGGCGCGCCAGCGCCGCTGCATTGACTCCCACCACCGCGCCAAGAAAGCCCACAGTCCCCTGCGGCCACCCTGACTCAGGCGCTTCAGGTACAGAAAGCCGCCAAGGGCACCGCCAAGATGGGCCAGATGCGCCACTGGACTGCTTCTATCAAAAGACTGCCACACCTCGATCACCGTATAGCAAAGCACCATCGTCCGCAGCTTCATCACCACTGGTGGAAACAATAGCGCAATCCGCACGTTGGGAAAAGTCATCGCCGCCGCCACCATCACCCCAAACACCGCCCCACTAGCGCCAATCACACCGCCGGTGACGGAGAACACCGTCAAATCGGCCTTCTGCAACAGCGCCGTCAGCTCGGTGGCATTCACCGGCCCCAGCGTGCGCGGAAGATAGCCATTGTTCAGCAAACAATTGGCGTAAAATTTTTCGGACCAGTTCGCGGCCATCCACACCAAGCCGCCAAGCAAACCGCTGCATAAATAGAGATTCAAGAAGCGCCGCGCCCCAAGCACCCGCTCCACCAGTTGTCCAAACAAATACAGGCCCCACATATTAAACAGGATGTGAAAAAAATTGCCGTGCGCAAACATGTAGGAGCCCACGCGCCAGATTTCACCGTGGCGAATGTACCACGGATGCAAAACCAGCAAGTCCTGAAAATGCTTGCCGAAAGCGCCAAGCTGACAGACAATGAAAATAATCACATTCAGCCAAATCAATGGCTTCAAGACGGAACCTTCTTCCGTGAACCGTCGCGGCCCACTCGACCGCATGTAATCCCGATCCGATAGCATGTCGTCTCCTATAAATCGTCATCAACACAGCGGCGCAGCGCGAGCTGCATCGCTACGCTCTGCGCAAACCGCCAGGCCGACGAACAGCTCAATGCCACCGCAGAGCAAACTCATAATATAAACCCCTTGATATTTTTCACCGAAATCACCCGCCAAGCGGGACCCCGCCAGTCGCACACCCCACATCATCCCGCCTCCGACCGTGCTGCGGACTTGCAGCCCGCAGCGGCACATCACCCCGCAAACAAAAA
>JAAZKQ010000491.1 GCA_012799755.1 Lentisphaerota bacterium
CCACGGTCTAGGGCGTCTCAGTTGTCCAATCCATGGGATCATGCCTTATGAGTCGTGAGTCCTCGCCCCGGCGGCGCCGCCAATGCGTCCCAGCGGTCTCAGGCGTCCCCCCGAGACCGGCAATATCACCAAGCGGACTATCACATTTTTCGTAACCGGTTCCAGCTGTGCTGCGGGCTTGCAGCCCGCAGCGTGACATGACCCCGCCCGCCGCAAACCAAGCACTCGTCTTCCGGCAGAGTAGAAGCGGCTTCTAGCCGCTTTGGGCAGTCTCGCCTGCGCCACTCACGCTACTCGTCTTCCGGCTGTGCTGCAACTTATAGCCGACGGCACTGTTCTGGGTGTGCCGCCGGCGTGACGGTTGGCAGTATGTGCTTTGCTTTAGACGAAGCGCATCCACTTGATATCAACGTAAGCGAACATAAGTCGCAAGGGATCGAACCAGAGTTCGTCAACCATGCCTCGCCAGTGTGGATTGGCGCTGAGGTCAATGGTGTAGTCGTGCCATTGGCCGTCGGGGATGACGGCGGTTTTGGCGGTGGGCTCTTCGGTGATAACGAGGTCCTTGGAGAAGATCGGCAGTTCAGGCGTGCCCCAGTAGAGCTTGATTTCTTCGTCACCCTTGGGCGGATTGTCGGCACCCGGTGTGACGCGCATGCGAACCTGGAAGGACTTGAAATTTGCAGCGGCGAAAGGCGTGATGCGGGTGCGGATGGCGGGCACTTTCAGGCCGGAGCGGAAGAAGCGCATGGCGCCGTCAACGGTCTTCATGTAGCCCGTGCCGTAGGGATGGCGATACCAGCCCTGCATGTCCTTGCTGAAGTCCCAGGCGGTCTGCGCCAGGAGCGGCATGGGCGGGTAGTCGTAGGGACCGAGGCCGATGTCTTCCGGGGTGATGTTCGGCGGCCAACCCTCGGCTGGTTTATCGCAGAAGACATCGCGCAGGGCATCGTACATGGCGAAGCCGTATTCCTGGTTGGGCTCGATGTAGCTGCCTTCCTGCCATTCATTGAGGGGAGCGATGATGACGCGTTTGAAGCCCTTGGCTTCGCAGAACGCGCGGCATGCCTCGCAGGTTTTGCGGAATTTTTCCGGCGTGCGGTCTTTAATGATGCGTGCGTGCTGGAAGGAGCGCGGCAGGTCGTTCCAGCCGGTGGGGATCAGGGGCCAGAGTGGGAACTGGGGATCACGCGAGGTCATTTCCCACCATTTTTGTATGGCTTCGACGAGGCAGTCGTAGGAGAAGTTGGTCGGAGTGCCGCCCGGCTTGGCTGCTTCCGGCGCTATGTTGTAGGCCATCATGCCGAAGTTGTAGATCATCTGCGCTTCGTAGCCACTGGCTTTGGCGATATCAATTTTTTTCTGGTCGTAGTTGGAGCTGTGGTACATGTCAATGAAATAAATACCGGGGAGACCGGCTTCGCGGGCGAGTTTATTGGAGATGTCGAGTGCGCGCTTGGCGCCTTCGCCCGGTTGGAGGGTCTCGCCTTTGGCGGCGGCTTCGCGGATGAAATCGCGATCAAGATTATTGAGGGTCCAGATGACGACGACGGGGCGGTTGTCAATGCGGTAGTATTCCGGGGTCTTGAAGTAGTTGTCAATCCAGAACTTGGTGACCGCGATTTGGTCTTCGGTGGAGTGGGCGCCGACCTCGTTATGGTTGGCCCACATCATATACCACTTGAGGTATTTGCGGTAGCGGGCGCGATAGTAGCCCTTGACCCAATGGTCGAGGCGCTGCACGCCGCGGTTCCAGTACCAATCAACGCAGAAGCTGGAGATGCCGTGTTCGACGGCCCACTTGATCTGCCAGTCAATGACCTCGGGGTTGCCCTCGTCATACCAGCCCAGGAGCGGTTTGATGTGGGGGAGGGTCTGCTCAACCTGGTCCCACTCGGCCCGGTGTTCCGTGCCGGGATAGTATAAAGCGGAGATCTCAATCGGCCCAAATTGCGGCTTTGGCTCGGGGACGTATTTTTTGCTGGCGGTGGACATGAAAGCTTTCCTTCCTATGCTTGCTGATGGCTACCGAACGCGACTCGCCGATGCGGCACTAAAACATACCTGAATATACCCGCCATCGGTGAAAAAGGTAATGGCGCAACGCGCAATAAAGATGTAATCGTGTAAGCGGTCACCCGTTGATAAAGTGGACAGGGTAGACAGGCACCTGTTCCCTGTCCGTTCTGCGGAACCAAGCGCGCTTGGTTCCCGGCTGTACTGCGGGCTCGTAACCCGCAGCGTGACATGACCGCGCAAACAGCACCAAGCACGCCCGTTTCCCGACTGTAGTGCGAATATCAATGAGTGATCGGTTACGTAATCGTAATCGGTCTGTAAGCACCCCGGTGGGGGATATACCGGGGCAATTTGCAGGAAACCTACGGCATATATGGGTGGCTGACCAAGCGGCGGGTTTCATAGGAGTGATTGATATTGGCCGGACCCGGGGCGCCTGAAACCGACGGGACTCTTTGGCTGCGGCGCTGGGGCGAGGACTCAGGACGCATAAGGCATGATCCCATGGATTGGACAACTGGGACGCCCGGGACTGTGGGGAATGACACTTTGGATTCAGAGGACAGACTGGCCGACGCCGGGGACTCCTGGAAGCGCCGCGCCTTTGCGTGAGACACCAATACTCTGCGCCAATCTGCGGATAAACACCTTTATGCCTCTGGCGCTGAAAACAAAAGGGGCGGCAGGAAATGGCCGCTATCAAAGAGTGAGCGCTTACAAATAAATCACCTGATGCTTAGGAAGCATCTTGCATGCGGTGAACTGCGGTTTACCTTAATTGCGCAATTTTTCCGCGAACTGCGCCGATGAAGTGGTTGAGGTCACCATCCAGCCAGGAGAAGCTGCTTATGGCAAAAAAGAAAACACCGACGAAGAAACCGGTTTATACGCCTGAGGAGCTAGAGGTATTTCGCAGCCAGCTCAAGCAGGAGCGCCTGAGGATTTATCGGCGCATCCGCAGTGCTTCGGTGTCCTTGACGGCGAGCCGCCAGGCGGGCGAGGAGTCTGCGGACATCGGCAGCGACGATTTTATCCGCGAAACGGGCTTGGCCATCATGTCCTATGATGCGGAGAAGCTGCGGTTGATTGACGAAGCCCTGATGAATTTGGAGAAGGGCGTCTACGGCGTGTGCCTTGACTGCGGGAAGCAAATAGGCAAGCCGCGTTTGGAAGCCAAGCCCTATGCCCGTCTCTGCATCACGTGCAGAGAGGTGCGTGAATCCAACAGTGGCATGCCGATGGACCCTGACCGGGCTCGTTTCTTGGACCGCAGCAGTCACATGTAAGCACGACGGATAGTATGACCGGGACGACGAACAAGAGCGGCTTGGCGCGGGTGAATTTCACGAGTTTTTGGCGCCTGCCGGGATTGTTGTCGTTGTCGTTGGTTGTGCTGGATCAAGTGAGCAAGGCCATCGTGGTGCGTCATTGCCCGATTGGCTGGCAGCAGCCGGTGATCGCCGGCTTTTTTAATTTGGTGCATGTGCGCAACACCGGTGCGGCTTGGGGGATATTGGCGGAGCACACTTGGCTGCTGGGGCTGTTGTCGGTTCTGGCGGCGCTACTGATGGTCATTTTTTTTCGACGTTTGAGCAATGATCAGCCCTTTATGGCGCTGGTTCTCGGGGTGATTCACGGCGGTATTGTCGGCAACATGATTGACCGGCTGTTTCGTGGATCGGTGGTGGATTTTCTTGACTTTGAGTTTGCCGGCCGGCATTGGCCGGCTTTTAACATTGCTGACAGCGCCATTTCGGTGGGGGTAGTCTTGGTGCTGCTGGCCAGCTTTTTTCTGCCCGCGCCTGTGGAAGACTCTCCAGACAAAGCGTAAGAGGCGCTGCGGGGAAGACAGCGGCGCGGTAGGGCCGGAGTATGGCGCGGTGAATGGTGTGAAGAAGTCATGTCCATGTGTGGTGTTGCTGGGCCCGACCTGCGCTTGGAAGAGTGAGTCGGCGGAGCGAATTGCCGCCGAGCTGTCAGCCGAGATCATTTCCTGTGATTCCATGCAGGTTTACCGCGGTTTGGACATTGGCACGGCCAAGCCCGACGCGGCGACCCGCCAGCGTTTTACCTATCATCTGGTAGACTGCCTGGACATCAGCGAACCCTATGATCTTCACCGATTTGTGACCTATGCGCAGGAGGCCCTGGCGGCCATCCATGCCCGGGGCAAACGTGCAGTGATGGTCGGCGGCAGCGGCCTGTACGCGCGGGCGCTCATCTATGGATTTGAACTGCTGCCCGCCTCGCCGGCGCTCTTTGCGGAGCTTAGTGCGCGCTGTGAGCAGCCCGGTGGTCGCGAAGAACTGCTTGCACGGGTTGAGGCGGCGGCCTCATCGCCGGCGGTCATTCACGAAGAAGTCTACCGCAATCCCCGACGGCTGGTCCGCGCCTGCGAAGTGCTGGCCTTGACGGGCCGCCTGCCATGGGAATTGCAGAAGAAACACGAGGCTCCAGCAGCGAATTTTCGCCAACTCTGCGTGCTGCCCGATCTTGCCATGCTCAAGGAGCGCATTCGCCGGCGCACGCAGTCCATGCTTGCGCGTGGCTGGGTGGAGGAAGCGTCGCGCTTGGCGGCAGCGGGGCTGATGAAGACACCGACCGCCCGGCAGGCGCTGGGCTATCGCGAGATCATTGACTGTCTGGCCGGCAAGATTCCCGGCGGCGTGGATATCCTGCCTGAGTTGTTGGCTAATCGGACGATACGATACGCGCGGCGACAGTTGACCTGGTTCCGGCATCAACACCCTGGGGCGCAGATGCTGGCAATCCATGACGAGGAGGGCGCGCTTGACAAGATTGTCGCCGCATTGCGCGGTTTGGCCGCAGAATTGCCATGAGGGATTATTCGTCATTGCCTCGCTACGCTATGTTACGCGGGGCGGCACGGATTTGTCTTGAGAATGGAACATCACGAAAGGTCGTGAACATGGACGGAATTGAAATCAGGGCATCGCAAGACCCACAGCCAATGTGTGATTTTGCCCGGCAGGCGGGTTGGAATCAGACTATTGACGAGTGCCGGCTGCTGGTGGAAGCGCCGGGCGCCATCACCCTTTACGCGATGAAGGATGCCGAGATAGTCGGTTCAGCAGCGGCGCAGCTGTATGGCGGCAATCGCATGGGCTTTGTCAACATGGTCTTTGTCCTGCCGGAAATGCGTGGACACGGTATTGCAACGGCTCTGCTCAAAGCGGTGATGGGCGCACGACCGGACGTGGCGACTTGGCGGCTTTATGCGACGGAGGCCGGCAGCAAGGTCTATGAAAAGCTGGGCTATCGGCAGGCATTTGCCATGGCCAAGTATTTTGCGGCGCCGGAGCTGGTACGCAGCTGGCCTCGCGAGGGCGCCGAGGTGATGACGGCGGCGGACATTCCGGCAGCGGTGGCCTGTGACACGGCGGCTTTCGGTTTCAATCGGCCGTGGGTGATTGATTTCCTGTATCGAGCGCAGCCGTCGCTGGCATTCAAACGGAGTCATGCCGGGCGTCTGACGGGCTTCAGCCTGGGCCGAGTGGGAGCGAATGCCCGCCATGTGGCTATCAATGCCGCCTCCCTTGCAGATGCCTGCGCGCTGCTGCGGCGTTCGGCTGCCGAGGAGCAGGCCGGTCGGCCCGTGCAGGTGATGGCCTATGAAATCCAGAAAGATTTTACCGCCTTTTTGCTCGACAACGGTTTCAAGGCAACCGTGCCCATGTACGTCATGGATTTCGGCGCGGAGTGCCCCCAGCCGGCGGTCAATTATTACGGCACCCTCGGCGGCGAATTCGCTTGAGGCAGCGGCGGCAGTTGCTCAGGCCGTAATCGGTCACCGATTGATAATTGGCCGGCCCTGTTGCCTTGCAATGGAAACCATCTTTCGTGTCTGCTATGTGGCACGCCTTCAGCGTGCAATTTTGTCGTTTTGCGGCAGGAACTTGGCAAACAGCGCCAAACGTGCGGCTTCCGGCAGAGTAGAAGCGGCTTCCAGCCGCTTTCGAGCATGCATTGCCCCCCTGCCGTTACTTACACCCAGCCACGTCTATTTTCAGAGAGTGCCACTATCAATGGGTGATCAATTACTTCATGCCTGCGTGCTGCTTTCGATGGCGATGTCGCGGAAGCCCACCAGGCCATTACTGAAGATGAGGCCGACGGCGCCGTCGCGGAGATCGTCATCAGTGGCTTGCAGGACGGGCTGGCCGTCAAAGTAGGCGGTGATGGCGTTGCCGACGCAATGGAGACGCAGCTCGCGGACCTGGTCGAGGGGCCAGTCACAAGGCATCTCAGCCAGTATCTGGTCGCCATAGAAGCGTTTGTAAATGACGAGATGGCCTTGACGGCGGACGAGGGCGATAAAGCGATTCAGACCCTGGTAGCGGGCGATCAGGCCGCCTTCGTCGGCCAAGTGGACTTTGACCCGAGCTTGGATGGATTGATCACGCCAGAAACGGTTGCCGGTGACGGCCAGGCCGCGACCGCTATTTTTGCCGAAGTGCTGGACGGCCTCCCGGTCGTCGGAAAACGCGCCGCGGATGACATCGGCATCAACGACCCAGCCGGGGACATTGAGACGATTGACGACGGGGAGGGTGCCGGCGTTCAGGCGCGCCGTGCCGCCGAAGCGGACAGCAAGGCAGCGGACGAGGCCGGTTGTTGGGCTCTGGCTGCGGATTTCAAGGCCAAGCTGGGTGACGGGCCTGAGGGCGGTGTCGGGGATGCTGATTTCAAGGGTGCGGGGCTTGCCGTCGCAGGGTTGTGCCGGGCCATGGATGACGCACGGCGGCGCCTGTGCTTCGGTGGCGGCGACGGTGATGAAAAGCCGCATCTGGGCGGTGCTCGGCGTCGGGCAAGCCACGTCGGCGTGAACGGTCATGCCGCTGTAGAGTTTGCTGACGCCGACCGTCTGGTAGCCGCCGCCGGAAGAGGTGCCGGGATAGACGGGCAGGGCCATGCGAGCGACGCGGCCGGGATTGACGCTGTAGTGGGCATTGAGGGCCTCGCCGTCAGGATTGCTGAGCCGGAGGGCGCCGCGGCTGTCCTGGCTCTGCTCATCGCTGAGGAAGCCTTGCTGGGCGAGGGGCTGTGAAAAGTGCAGCCAGGCGCCGCCTTTGGGCGCGGGCAGTTGCGGCCAGCGCATGACCTGCCGGCCAATGCGGGCAATGGCGCTGGCTTCGCTGAGGCAGTCCGTGCTGGCGCGAGTGCCTTCGGCTGTCGGCAGGATGATGCGGCCGCCCATGGGGCTGATGAAGTCATACTTTTCACAGATACGGTCAAGGCCGACAACGAGTCCCATGAGTGCGCCGACATTGCCGGCGTTGCAATCGGTGTCCCAGCCGGCGGTATTGATGATGGCCTGCGCTTCGTGGAAGTCGTTGCCTGCGTAGGCCCAAGCCATGACCATGATGGCGTGGTTGGGAATGACGTGGCAGTTGCCGCCATAGCGGTGATAGCCATAGCGCTCGTTGATGCGGGTGAAGGTCTGGCGCCAGTCACCATCTTCGCGGCACCACTGACGGACATCGAGGTGGACTTGGGCGATGAGTGATTCGGCGGGTATCTGCGCGACGCCGATGTCGAGCAGCTTCGCCATGTCTTTTTCCACGAAAGCGGCGGCGATCATGCCGGCGACGACGACGGCGGCGTTGAGAGCCTCGCCGTCATGCGAGACGGCGGCAGCGCGGCGGGCCAATTTGGCGGCCAACTCGGGCTTGCCGGGAGCGACCATGCCGAAGGCGTCAATGAAAATTTGCGCGCCGATTTGTTCGGCGACGACCTGGCCATTGGTGCTGATGGCGCCACTGCGGGGAGAGGGGATGCCTTGCTTGAGGCGGAGAAAGGCGGTGTGTTCGGTGGAGACGCCCAGGCCGCCCCACCAGAGAATGCAGCGGCCTTCAAGCAGATAATTGAGCCAAGTTTCGCCGAAGAATGCCGGCGGCGTCTGCTCGTATAGCCCGGAATCTTCCAGTGCCCGAATGAAGGTGAAGGTGCCGGAAATGTCATCATCGGAAACGACTAACGGCACTTGCCGGTCTTCGTTGACGTAACGGTCAATACGCCCCCAGGTTTCCTCAATTTTCGCTTTCGACCATCCTTCGAAAGGCCGGCCCATGTAGACGCCGATGACTTTGCCGAGCACTGCCGCATAGACCTGTTGTTCGTAATTGGGGATTGACTGCATGTGATGTTTATCCTCGTCTTGAAAGCGGCCCTTTGAGTACGTGCAACTGTTGGCATCTGCTGGCGACGCCCTATAGTAACCAGTCGCCAATTAAGGCTGCTGAAGCTCGCCCCGGGTAACTATATCATGCTGCCAAGAACATTCTTCCGGTCAATGAAAACATTGGGTACAGAACGCCTGCTGCTGCGACGTTGGACTCGGGACGATGTGGACGATCTCTACGAGTACGCGCGCTTGCCGGATGTCGGCCCCCACGCCGGATGGCTGCCGCACGCGAGTCGCGAGGAGAGCCTGAATGTGATCGTCCACGGGCTAATGGTCAGCGATTATCAATGGGCGATCGTTTTCAGAGAGAACCAGAAGGTGATCGGCTCCATCGGGCTGGGGGAGGACAGGAAACGGACAGTGGCCAATGCGCGCGCGCTGGGCTATTCGCTATCGCGCTACTACTGGAATCGTGGACTGATGACTGAGGCGGCGCTGCGAGTGCTGCAATATGCCTTCATGGACCTGCATTTTGAGCAGCTGGCATGCTATCACTATGCGCACAACCTCGCGTCGCGGCGGGTCATCGAAAAATGCGGCTTCAGTTTCGAAGGTGTGCTGCGGCGCTGTAGTCAGCTGGCAAACGGCGTCGTGCATGACGACTGGTGCTATTCCATGACCCGGGACGAGTATCTGCAACTGCACGGGCAGTGAGTTTTTCTATCCGCAGATTACACGAGGGGGAAGCCGTTTTTTTCGATGCGTTCGCCGACGGTCAGCAGCTCGTTGATGTCTTCCAAGTCCAGCGAGCCATCGGGCATGAGGGCGGTATTCAGGAGGAGATTCGTCTGGCTGGGTGCGGTCTGTTCGAGCAAGGCCCAGATTTGTTTACTGCGGAGGTGTTTTCCTGCCAGTTCGGCGGCATATCCCCAGAAGCCCGGTGTGAGACTGGTGTAAAGCTCGTGGGGGCGGTCGCCGTGGATGAAGAAGAAGCCGCAGTCGGCGTCCTCTTCGTTGGGCAGGCAATGATTGGCGCTGAAGAAGTCTTCGCTGCCGAGGAGTCCTTGCTGGTAGGCGACGAGTGTCTGTGGTTGCAGATGATGGATGAGATCGTAAAGGTCCTGGCAGCGCTTGTCCTGGCAGCGCTTGTCCTGGCTGTTGTTGGCCAGGGGCGCGTCAAAGCCGTCAAGGCGGATGGCGGCGATGGGGCCGTACTGGGTGAGCAGTTCGCTGATTTGGTTGAAGACATAATCCAGATAGGCGTCGAGGTCCAGGACGGCTTTTTCTGCTTTTGAACCGGGGGCGTTGGGGTGATGCCAGTCCTGGTTGTAAGAGTATTGCAGGCAGAGGCCGATGCCGTGATATTCGCAGACGGAGGCTATTTCGCCGACAAGGTCGCGGCCGGCAGGCGCCTTGGCGCTGGTGAAGTCGCTGAGCTGTGAGTTGAAGAGGCAGAAGCCGTCGCAACCACGGGCGGGAAAAGAGAGGTAGCGCATGCCGTTGGCAATGGCGAACTCGACGATTTCGTTGGCTTCAAAACGGCTGGCGTTGAAATGATCGGCGAGGCGCCAGTAGTCGCTGGCGCTGA
>JAAZKQ010000492.1 GCA_012799755.1 Lentisphaerota bacterium
ACACGATGGACGACAACACCTGCCCGCTCGCCGTCCATATCGTCCATATTGTCCATACTGTCCATAAGTAGCTTGCGGGGACAACAATGTTCAATCGCTCATCACTTACACCCATCGGCTATTTTTCCCACAGGGCGCCATGACATTCTTGCCAGGCGGTGGTAGGTTATGATTTCGACTTTGCCATTTGCGGCATCACCCGAAAAAAGGACTCATCCATGCTGAAAAAAAGTTTTCGCCATCTTGCCTTGGCCATACTGACCATTCCCTTCCTCATCTTTGCCGAAACGCAACTGGAACTTACCAATCCCGGCTTTGAGCAGGGACGGGATGGCTGGACAGGCGAAACAAGCATGAGCCAAGTCATCGCCGAGGCGGCCTACGAGGGAGAATTCGGCCTGCGCGTGAAGGATGATAGTGATAAAGCGGGCAGCAACTTCCGTTCCCAAAGCTTCCCGGCCAAGCCTGACACCGCCTACGCCTTGCGATTTTACGCGCGCAACAGCGGCAATCCCGGCGCCGTTGGCGCCTACTTGCAGTTTTTTGACGCCGCCGGCAAAATGCTGACTGCCCCGAAACGCTATCCGGAAATCATCCTGGCCGTGCCGAGAACCAAAGACTGGCAAGCCTTCACCCTCGTCGGCAAAGCCCCCGCCGAAGCCGCCTCCGTCAGCATCTGGATCCATTCCTTCAACGGCGCCACCGGCATGACGGATTTCGATAACTTCTCTCTTAGTGAACTCAGCCCCGAGGAGGAAAAGACCGTGACTACTACCCCCGTCTCCAGCGCCAGCTCGCGCCGTTTTCCGGCGCTCGACAACCAGCGTGTCGCCGAAATAGCCCAGCTCCTCCCGGAAAAGCCTGCCGGCCTGGGGCGACCAATCAGCGACCGCGCCGCCTGGGATCGCCTGAGCGCCATGCCGGAAGCTGCCGGCGTCATCAAAAGCGCTGAAAAACTCATTGACACCGCCCCCCCTGAACTGCCGGACGAGCTCTACCTCGAATTTGTCCAAAACGGCAACCGCACTCGCTATCAGAGCCCATACGGCAAGCGCACGTCCCGCATCAGTACACTCCTGCGCGCTGAATGTCTGGAAAACCAAGGACGCTTCCTGCCAACTTTGGAACAGGACATCCTCATCATGTGCGATGAGCGCAGCTGGGTCATGCCGGCGCACGACAGCGGCCTGGATAATTTCCACGGCAAGCGGCTATATTCAGACCTCGGCTGCACCGCGCGCGGCAAGCTGCTGGCTCAAGCAGACTGGTGGCTGCAGGATCGCCTGAGCGCCACCGTCCGCCAACGCTTGCGTGACGAGATCAACCGGCGCATGCTTGACCCGTACTACAGTGTCATCCGTACGGGCGACCTCGCCGGCCATTGGTGGGCCATAGGAGGCAACAACTGGAATGCCGTCTGCACCGCCAATGTGGTCATCACCGCGCTGACCCTGCGCGAATCCGTCCAGGAGCGGGCGGAAGTGCTGGCCGCCATGGAAATCTCCAACCCGTTTTTCCTGCGCGGCTTTACACCCGACGGCTATTGCAGCGAAGGCATGGGCTACTGGAACTACGGCTTCGGCCATTTCATGATCATGGGTGAGACCGTCCTGGCTGCCACCAACGGCAAGTTGTCCATCTACAACGACCCCATCATCGAAAACATCTGCGCCTTTGCGCGCAATGCCCAAATCGAAAAGGGACTGGTGCCCGCTTTCGCCGATTGCGGCATCAACGCCAGACCTTCGGATAGCGTGCTGCTGCTCATCCAACGCCGTTATCCCCAGACACTGCACGAACGCGTCATCGTCAATCCCTTCAGGCTGGACCTCGACACCTTCGCCCTCAGCGCTTTCGGCGATGAAACGCCCTTTGCCGAAAAGGTCGCCGCCGAAGGCCAATTCCCGCCGCACAGCTATTTCCAGGACGCGGGGATAGTGATCATGCGTTCACAGCACCCCGAGCATGGCCAGTTCGGCGCAGCAATCAAAGCCGGTCACAACAACGAGCAGCACAATCACAACGACGTCGGCTCCTTCCTGGTCACCCTCAATGGCCGCGCCTACATCATTGACCCCGGCGCCGAGACCTACACACGACGAACCTTCAGTCGAGAGCGCTACGTGAGCAATATGCTCAATTCCTACGGGCATCCGGTGCCCATCATCGCCGGCAAACTGCAAAGCACCGGCAGAAACGCCGCCGGCGCCATCATCCGCGAAGTCTTCAGCGATGACTGCGACCATATCGTCATTGACTACAAGGCCGCCTACGACGTACCCGAACTGAGCAAACTCGAACGCAGTTTCACCTTCGACCGCAAAAACGCCCGCGTAGAAGTCCGGGACGACGTCGTCTTCAGCAGCCCGCAGAGCTTCGGCTCCGCCCTCATCACCTACCACCGCATCCATCAACGCGATGACGGCGCGCTGCTCATCTACGACGGCGAGGGCGGCTTCGCCGTCACTACCCAGGCCGAGGGCGGCGAACTCATCTACGCTCCCGAAGAAATTGAAAATCCCGGTCGCCAGTCGCCCACCCGCCTCGGCTTCAACTTCAGCAAGCCAGTGCTCCAGGCGAGCATCGCCTACGCCATTCAACCGCTCAGCTCACTCATCGGGCTGCCCGGCTTCTACGTCGCGCCGGACGAAGCGACATTCAAGCCCCTGCGCGATCAAGCCATCAGCTTCGAAGCCGAGGAGTTTACGGCACAGGCAAACGGCGAGGTCAAAATCGAAGACAAGCCCGGCGCCAGCAAGCAGGCCTTCAAGTTCTGGGACAAGCAGGGCCACAGCCTCAGCTGGACCTTCACGGTGCCTAAAGCCGGCAAGTACGCCCTGCTCGTACGCTGCTGCCACAGCTTTGGCGACGGCGTTGCCCGCCATGTGATCATTGACGGCAAGCAACTCAATGCGGACGACGATCCCTTCCTCTTCCCCGGTACCGGCGGTTGGAGCAACAGCGAAGACCAGTGGACGGATGCCTGGCTGGCTGTCGCGGGCCGGGCGACCATTCTCGACCTCAGTGCCGGCAAGCACTCCCTGACCATGATCAACGCCGACGGTCGCGGCCTCAATCTCGACTGGATTCGCGTCGTCCCCGTCGCTCCCTGAGCCCCAATGATAACAGCAGGCATTGGCGCCGGTCGCCAACGCCATAACCGCAAATACACACATGATCAATTGCGCCATCCGCATCAATGACCACGCCTGGCAGGACTGGTTGGAACCCGTCACCGCCACCAAGCGCCTCCGCGCCATCGAATGTGATGCCGGGCTTTTTGCTTCGCCGGACTTCTCGGCCCAACTCAACAAACACGGCATCCGTTGCCTTCATGCCCGCGATATTCTCCCCAACGACACCGCCGCCTTCCTCAGCGAAAGTGTCACTGAGGACAACCTTCTCGTCCTGCGTCGCAATCTCTTCGGCCTCATGATCAGCGCCGCCGCGACCGATACACAGGTGTTTAGCTTGCAGCTGCGCCTGGACCGCATCGCCCCAGAGCAATCGGCCCGGCAGATTGAGCACCATACCCGCTTGTTGCAGCCACTGCTGGCCGCCCCGCTGGACAGCCCGTATCAACTGGCCATCCAAGTCAGCCAACCCCGCCCCTACCCCCAGTCCCACGAATGGGAATATGCCATGGCGATCTGCCGACAGGCCAATTCCCCACGCATCGGCCTCGCCATGCATTTTTACCCTGACGACTTTCACGGCCAGGGCGAACTCAAGTCCCTCCTCGACAGCTGTTTCGCTCATCTGCGGGTCATCTGCTTCCACTACAATCCGCTGCTTAGCGAGACCCTGTTTGACGACGAACAGATCACGTGGTCGGAAGAACTCAAGAGTCGTGATTATCAGGGCCTCGTGGTCTTTTGTCCCGAAACCGACAAGCGTAGTAATTTGTTAGGCGTCTGTGAAGACGCTGTCTCCTGGGCTGACTTTTACAGCTAGTGGTTGTATGGTATGGTGTCACTGCGGAATCACATGCCAAAAGTCTTGGCACGTGCTTCATAAAGTCTCTGAACTATTGAGCCAGCCACCGTGTCCAACAAGCAGTATGTCTCCTTTTTAGTGGTCTCGGACTGACCCCGCTTGACTCGCCCACAACCCCTTGTCATCAGGAGGACACGAACATGCCAGAGCAACACCAGATTTCCGCGTCCATATTGCGCAATCAACACTTGCAGGGTGAGTACTACCAGCTGGATATGGAGGCAGCCGCCATCGCTCGCGCCGCCCAACCCGGACAGTTCATCCACGTCCAACTGCCGGGCATGCCTGCCAACATCCTCCGCCGCCCATTCAGCATCTTCGACGTCAATCCGGAAGACGGGCGCCTGAGCATCATCTACAAAGTCGTCGGCAAGGGTACGGAGCATATCGCAAGTCTTGATTTCACTACGAAACTTGACATCCTGGGCCCCTTGGGACAGGGCTTCTCACCGCTGCCCAGTGATATTCCGTCCATCATCGTTGGCGGCGGCTATGGTTGCGCGGCGACCTTTTTGCTCGCCAAGCGCGCGCCAGTGAAGCCCACTGTTCTTCTCGGCGCCCACACACTCGAAGACGTCCTCCTGCAAGATGCTTACCAGTCGCTGGGTTGCCGGGTACTGGTGACGACGGACGATGGCAGCGCCGGCACCAAGGGGCTGGTCACCGAATTGCTCGAACGCGTTCTTGATGAAAACCCCAAAAGCTGGATAGCCGCATGCGGCCCGACGGCCATGCTCAAAGTCGTCAGCATGATCGCCGACAGCCGTAAACTCGACGCCGAAATCAGCCTCGACCGCGTCATGTGCTGCGGTATGGGCGCCTGCTTCGCCTGTGTCATCAAGCGCAAAGCCGACACGCCCGAAAAATGGGCCTACGCCCGCGCCTGCGCAGACGGGCCGGTCTTCAAAGCCAATGAGATCTGGTGGGAATAAACTCCCGCCGCAACCGCAAAGCAACAGCCCCAACCAACATGACTACCAAACGCTCCGGCCGCAATAAAACCTTGGTTCTTTCCGACGCTGAACGCAAACGCTTCCAAACCGAACTGGCCACCGCCAACGGACCGCTAACCGTCGAGCAAGTCCGCAACCGCATCTTCTGCGACGACATGACGCAAGTCCTCGACCACTTCCCCAAGCGCTGGGTGGACCTGCTCATTATTGACCCGCCCTACAATCTCGACAAAGACTTCGCCGGCATGCGCTTCAGCAAGCGCGATGAAGGCAGCTACCTTGCCTACTTGGAAAGCTGGTTTCCAAAGCTCATACCCATGCTCAAGCCGCAGGCTACCGTGTATCTCTGCGGCGACTGGCGTTGCGCTGCCGCGCAGTCAACCATTATGAGCCGCTATCTCACCCTGCGCAATCGCATCACCTGGCAGCGCGAAAAAGGCCGCGGCGCCCTGAGAAACTGGAAAAATGCTTGCGAAGACATCTGGTTCGCCACCCTCAGCGATGACTACGTCTTCAATCTCGATGCAGTCAAACTCAAACGCCAAGTCATTGCCCCCTATCGCGAAGACGGCAAGCCCAAGGACTGGCAGGAACAGAATGGCGGCCGCTTCCGCCTCACCCACCCGGGCAATTTCTGGGACGACCTCACCGTGCCCTACTGGTCCATGCCTGAAAATACCGACCATCCCACCCAGAAACCCGAAAAACTGCTGGCAAAACTGATCCTGGCCAGCTCCAATCCCGGCGATATGGTCTTCGATCCCTTCCTCGGCAGCGGCACCACCGCCGTCGTCGCCCAAAAGCTCGACCGCCATTTCTGCGGCATTGAGATCAATGACGAATACTGCTGCTGGGCACTCAAACGGCTCGAACAGGCCCGTGATGACAAACGCATCCAAGGCTATACGGATGGTGTCTTCTGGGAACGCAATACCGGCAATGCGCAACAAGCGGCAACCAAAGCCGCCAACAACAAACAGGGAACCCTATTTGATCATGTCTAAACTACACTACCTCCTCCTCGCCGCCATCCTCCCGCTGGCTCTCGCCGCCCAGGTGCTGGACTTCCCCAACGCCGATTTTGAACAGGGCCTGGAACACTGGAGCATCGGCGAAAACGATGGCGGCATGACCACCCTCAGCGAAGAACAGGCGCACAGCGGCAAGTACTCACTAAAAATCCTTGACGACCATGATGTCAACGGCAACTGGGTAACAGGGCCGCTAATCCCCTGCCGCGGCCCGGCCAAGCTCATCATCAAGGGCTGGCATTATCCCGTCTCCGGTAGCGGTCTCGGCGTCTACCTCCGGCAATTTGATCAAGACGGAAAACATATCGCCGGCGAGCAACATGTCCGCGGACTCAGCGGCAGCAACCGGCAATGGCTCCCCTTTTCCGTACCCGTATTCCTTGACGAAACCACTCACACTGTCCAGCTCTACTTCCACAGCTACAGCCACGCCCATGTCTGCGCCTACATTGACGATTTGTCCCTGGAGCGACAAGAATACGCCACCACGCCACCTTGGCCGCCACAGTACAAAATCAACCCGCAGGAAACCCACCGCCTGACCGCCGCTGACGTCGTCGGCCCCGACGGCATTGTCTACCCCGATTGGCGGCGCTGCGGCGTCGAAGGCGGCATCCCTGACATTCCCGCAGCTCTCAGGCTGAGCGATTTCGGCGCCAAGGTCAACGACGACCAAGATGACAGCACGGCGCTCGCCGCAGCCTGCGCCGCCCTGCCCGCCGACGGCGGTGCGATCATTCTTGACGCCGGCACCTACCATTTCGACCGCCCTGTCACCATCACTCGCGACGGCGTGGTCATCCGCGGCCAGGGCATGGGCAAAACCAAGATCATTTTCCGCTATGCCATCGGCCAGGACGGCATCCAATTCTACTCACCGAGCGCAAACGCCCAAGTCGGCCCATGGTCGCGGGTAGAATTGCATGCCCTGCCGACCGGCTTGACAACCCTGACCATCAAAGCCGGTGACAAGACCCTCGCCCGTTGGGGAGTCAGCACCCACTCCGGCAACAGCTTCACCACCGCAGTCAGCGGCGGCGCCATCCTCAAGCACTTCCCCGAAGGCGGCCCGCTGACACTCGAAGGCACAGCCACCTACAAGGACGGCAGCACCCGACGCTGCCGCCTGCCCATCGTCCTTAACCCTCAAGAAGGCGAAAAGCCGCCACCAGACATCCGCGCCGCGATTTTCTTCCAAGGCCGCGGTTTCACCAACACCCGGAGCGAACTCAGCGCCGACGGCAAGCGCGGCGACACCAGCATCACCGTCAAGGACGCCAGCGGCTTCGCCCCCGGCGATTACATCATCATTGACGGCCCGGCCACCGAACGCTGGAAAACCCTTACCGAAAACGCCTGCCGCTGGGGCACTTACCGCAAGAACGCCCTGCGCATCAAGGCCATATCCGGCAACAGCATCGAGTTGGAGCAACCTTTGCGCATTGAATTCCCCATTATTGACGGCAGCTTCATCCGCAAATACCGCCCCATCCACCGTGGCGGCGTCGAAGCCCTCAGCATTGAGCAGACCGAAAACCTCTGGATCAGCGCCGTAATCTTCCGCAACGCTTGGAATTGCTGGGCCAAGGACGTCGAAGTCATTAAATGCGGGCGCTTCCCCGTCTACGGCTCACAAGCCAAATTCTGCGAATTGCGCAACATGGTCTTCCGCGACGCTTGGTTCAAGGGCGGCGGCGGCACCGCCTACGCCGGCTGGGAGCATAGCTGGGACTGCCTCATTGACGGAATGGAGACCTTCGCTTTCCGACACGCGCCGCTCTTCCAATGGGCCGCCAGCGGCTGCGTCATCCGCAATGGCGTCTTCCATGACAGCGACGCCCAGTGGCACTCCGGTTGGACCAACGAGAACCTCATGGAAAACTGCGTCGTTTATTCCTGCAACAAAAACGGCGCCTACGGCTACGGCATGTGGGCATCGCCCCCCGAAGACAGCGCACACGGCCCAAACGGACCACGCAATGTCGTCTATAACTGCGATGTGTTCTCGCCCAAGGCCGGCTGCTGGCTCGGCGGCATGAATGAAAACTGGCTGATCCTCCACAATCGCTTTACTGTGGACAAGGGCCCGGGCTTCACCACCCGCAACATGAGCTTCGACCACATCATCGCCGGCAATGTCTTCGTCCTCAAAGACGACCGCTCACCGGCAATACATCTGGCCACACCCGATTGCTTGGGCATTGATTTCTACGACAATCGCGTCTTCGGTGGCGGCATCACCACCGACCCCAACAGCACGCGTATCGTCAATGCCCGCAACAACGCCTTCTTCCCACTCAGCGATCAACAGCTCGCCACTCGACCGCAGCCGGCCGTGCCCTCAATCTTCCAATGGCAACGGCAACAGAAATAGGCATAGGAGCGAACTTTTCTATCCGCAGATTGCGCAGATTAACGCAGATTGTTTTTTAGGGCGGGCTGGCTGTTCATGCCGCTAAGCTGTTTTTTGCGCAGCCCTCTTCACCCCGTCCACCCCGTCCACAATGTCCACAATGTCCACAATGTCCACAATGTCCACAATGTCCACAATGTCCACA
>JAAZKQ010000493.1 GCA_012799755.1 Lentisphaerota bacterium
GGCCGCGCCGCTGGGCGGTTGGATATGGAGCCGTTATGGGGTCGGCGTGCTCTTTGTCGGCGCGGCGATCATGGCCGCGCTCAATTCACTATTTGCCATGACCATCCCCAAGACAGATCCGGGCGCCATGGGCAATGCCGGCAAATAACGCCCCTGCGCTCCGCAGATAGAAAAGGCGGATCTGTTGGATCAGCAGGCGGATCGAACGGATCGGGCAAATCTGTCTGTTTGATCGGGCAGACCAAGCTGTTCAGTCCGCGAAAAGCCTTCCCCCCCTCCAAAAAGTAATCTGCGGATAAAAAACTAAGCAGCTCACCCAAAAAGAATCTGCGTGAATCTGCGAAATCTGCGGATAAAAAACTAGCCAGCTCACCCAAAAAGAAATCTGCGTGAATCTGCGTAATCTGCGGATAAAAAAGTACTATTTGGCCTCGCCTTGCAATCAGCCCTTATTTGCTAAGCCAGAATTCGCCGCCTTCAGCGTCTTTGTTGAAGGGTATGTTCGCTCTGCCGATGTAGGCGACATGGCCGTCGGCGTAGGCGGCATTGGCGCCGGCGCCACTGTTGTGCCGGTAATAGCCGTCGCCCAAGAGGATGTTATCGCGAGTCGAGCAACTGGGCCCCGGCCAACTGCCTCCGGTTTTATCTATATCTATGAAAGCCATGAGCGCGGAGGGCGAGGTGAAAGTGCTGATGGCGCGTTTGTGGTAGCCCATAGCATTGATGCCGTAATGGCGACACTCTTTGGTGATATCCATGGCGGCTACGCCCGTTGGACAGGCGTAGGGATCGCGCGGGCGACGGCCGCCCGGGACGCCGACCGTGTGGCTCCAGTCATTGCGGGGTGTGCCCGGGTGGCTGAGCTGAGTCAACACGTCGAGCCACTTGCCGGAATACATTCCATTGAAATTGCCATTGGACGCCGGCGTGGTTTCGTTGTTCTCATCAATGTACATCATCAGGTAGGTGCTGGTCTGCTTCTGGTTGCTGGCGCAGTTGATGGTGCGGGCCTTGTCCCGCGCTTTGGCCAGCGCCGGAAGCAACATGGCCGCCAAAATGGCGATGATCGCGATGACCACCAAAAGCTCAATCAGGGTGAAAGCGAGGGTTCTGTAGATATGACGGGCAAATTTTTTCATGGGGCGTTGCTCCTTACTTTGGGATATTTGATGGTGTTGGAATAACACCGAGCTGCGAGCTACTTGGAAAAATTAGCTCTCGGAACATGCCAACGAACTGGCATATCGAACCCGGTACCAATAAGTATACACAAAAATCGTCGCCAACGCAAGCCGCGCTGCTCAGGCTGGGCAGGCAGATCGTAAGCGGTCACTCATTGATATTGTGGACCAAGATGTCAGCAAATGGACAACTTGGCGCTGTAGGCGCTTAACCATGCTTAACCCCAGCCTTCAGGCTGGGGTGGCGAGCTCCCCATGAGGTAGTGCCTTGTAAAGGCACAACAGCAGAAAATGCCCACCCGGCAAGACCGGTATTAATCGGTGACCGGTCACTGCGAATCGGACGGATCAGGCAAATCCGGCGACTTGATCGGTCTGCTCGGTCTGATCGGTCTGATCAGTCTGTGGAAAAACCTTCCGCGTTCACACTTGCCCATTTGCGCCTTGGACCGCCAACCAGCTCACCCAAAAAGAAATCTGCGCCAATCTGCGTCATCTGCGGATAAAAACCAACCAGCTCACCCAAAAAAGAAATCTGCGTGAATCTGCGTCATCTGCGGATAAAAAAGGCCGGATCAGGCAGATCAGTTGAATCAGCGGACGGATCAGACGGATCGGACGGATCAGGCAAATCCGGCGACTTGAGCGGACGGATCGGTCTGATCGGTCTGTGGAAAAACCTTCCGCGTTCACACTTGTCCATTTGCGCCTTGGACCGCCAACCAGTTCACCCCAAAAAAGAAATCTGCGTCATCTGCGGATAGAAAAACCTGCAGCTGACACCCGCTCACTCACTGATGCGTTCGACGACGATGTTGCGGAAGGTGACTTTGCCGATGCCATTGCCCTCCATACCACAGATGAGCAGCGCGCTGCCCTTGGAGCCGAAGGGCAGCGTCGTCGTGAACGACACATCCCGCCAGGGGAAAGTCCCGGCGCCGAGCGACGCCGCCGGCCATTGGGTCTTGGCGCCCGCCACAGGGATCATCAAACCGAATTTGATGTTGCGGACATTCTTGACGTCGTCGCTCTTAACTTGGGCGCGGAAACGATACTTACCGCCCTCTTCCAGCGTCAGCCACTTCTTCCACACCGTATGCTGCTGCTTCTCGTCGTGGTTTTCCAACAACAACTCGGCGTCCTGGTAGAATTCCGCAACAGTTGTGTAGGTCACGGTCATTTCCGGCAGGCCCTGTTTCAGACCGGCGACACGGTCGGCGGTCTCTTGCAGCACAGCGGCCTTTTCACTGAGTTCCTGAGCGCGACGGCGCAACTCATCATGGGCCTTCTGCTCTTCGGCCAACTCGGCTTTAAGGGCACGATTGGTGGCCAATTCGTCGCCGTGAAGCAACAGCGAACTCGTCATCATGGCTATCAGCACGTTTTTATGCATTAGTCGGCACTCCCCATTTGCAGATGAATAAGGTGTTCGAAACCCGGCTCAGCGGCGTCAGCGCCGCGCTCCGGCAGCGCCAGCGCGCGCGTTAAGCCGCCGGCGACGTTGAATTCGTAGCGCCCGGCCTGCGGGAACTGGAACCACGCGCGACCTTGGGCGTCGGCGTACATGCCATAGCGTTCACCGCGTTCGGAACTGCTCCAGACCAGCGCGCCGGGCGCGGCGTGGACGATGCACTCGGCGTCTCGCGCCGGCGCCAGCGGCGGCTGGGGCAGCAGTGAATCGCGGTAGGCGTCATTCACAGCGTTGCGAACGTGGCTCGGACGGCTCGCATCAAACCAATTGAAGGCCGTACTGCCATAGCTGGTGGCAACGATACTTACGCATAGCGGTTTGTAGCCCTTGCCGGACAGCGCCGGCCACGGCAGGCGGTAGTAGGGAAATTGGTCCGCAGCCAACCCGGGCGGCAAGGTCCCTGTGGCCTTGTGCGCCTCGATCATGCCGGCGGTGACGCCCCAGGGATTGCCCTGGCCGCTGTCGTCAAGCCCGACGAAGCCATCAAGCCCAAGGCCCATATAAATCTGTGCGGGTATGCCCAGTTCGCGGTACAAACCGGCAATCTCACGGACTCGCGCGGCCTTTTTGGCCACCTGGCTGGGAATGGGGCCGATCCAGTTGTCCCAGGCGCCATACGAACAGTACAGCGTTTCACCGAAGATCACCGGCCGGTACTCGTAGACCTTCTGCCAGTTGATGACCCAGTCCCGCACATTGAAGTCGGCATAGTGGTAGTTGGCGGTGTCGCAGGGCGGGTCTTCAAACCAGCGGCCGCGTCGCGTCTGCGTGCCAATGTCGCCATTGCGGGTCATGACCAGCGTCGGATCAAGACTCTTGACGAACTGGCCGTACATGGCGCCGATCTTGTCATTGCGCACATTGAAATCGGCCTTTTCGGCGGTATCCCATGCCTGGGTGAGTATCTCGTTGTCCGTGGACCAGATGACCACGCTGGGATTATTGCGCAGCATGCGGTGCCAACGCCGATAGTTGTCAAGGTTGTACTGATGGGTGGCCGTGGCCGGCCAGTCAGCCAGCGGCACGTAGTTGTTGGGGTCGTTGTTGCGCTTGCTGCGGTCGTCATGCAACCTCGGATAGGACTGCGCATAGATGAGCATGCCGTAGCGGTCGGCCTGCCGGGCGACCTCCGGCGCCCAGTAGTCGGAATCGTGGACACGGAGAATGTTGATGCCGTCCTGCCGGTAAAGCGGCCAGAAGACATCGCCGATCTTGCTGATGCCCCAAGGCGCGTGGCCCACATCACCCTGCAGAATGATGCGCCGGCCATTGAGATAAAAATCCGTCGCATGTATCCAGAATTCACGAAAGCCGAAGCTCTGGCAGTGACGGTCAATGACCTCACCGTCCACAACCAGCTCGCTGACCAATTCGTAAAGCTGCGGCGTACCATAGTCGCCGCCAATCCCCCAGCAAACCGGATCGGCCCAGCGCGACGCATTGCTCACCGTTGTTGTCCCGTCCGCCGGCAGCTGCACGGCCTGTTCGGGCAGACGCAAGCGCAAGCGCTGCCCCTCCACCACAGCTTGCCGCAGGGTGCCGGCGACAGCCTCGCTGCCGCTATTGACCAGCTCGGTCTGCACGCTCAGTTCGGCATTGCGCCAGCTGGTTTTGATCCAACTGTCCTGCACCCGCGCCGACGGTGTGAAGTCAATGAAGATATCGCCGCGCAGGCCGTAAAAGCGCGTCACGAAATAGGAATCAAAGTCCAGCTCAATAAGATTCTCGCCTGCCTGGACATTCTTCAACGGTATTTCGACGATGCCGATGCTTCCCAGGTACTCGCCGCAATACTCGCCGTTGACGTAGACCTTGACGTGCCCGGCAATATTTTCGCAGACGAAGCTCGCTTGGCTGACACCGTCAGCGACAAAATGCCGGCGGTACCACACCTTTCGCTGAAAACGCAGCATGTTGATCTCCAAATCGTCCCAGCCTGGCAAAGGCTCGACCTTGCCATAGCGATTCTTGGGATCAAGCAGGCGAACGGGATAGCGCCCAATACGGAAATACAGCTCGCACATCGCCTGCGGCAGCAGGAAGGACGACCAGGCCTGACGGTCGGCGCTGATCTCCCACTCGCCATTGAGGCAGAGGCGGGAACGGCGAGTCAACGGCGGCAAAGGCTCGTCAATGCTCCGTGGCGCCTGCGCTACCGCTTGCCGCCGCTGCGCGGCGTAAGCCTCTTCACGGCGCGCATATTCGGCGGCAAGGCGCTCTTGCGCCTGCGTGATGGCTGTCGCAAGCTCGTCCTGCTGTCGCCGCAAGCGCTCGTTGGCCGCACGGAGCTCACGAATACGTTGCGGCAGCTCGGCATTTTCCCGCAAGATGTCCTCACGCGAATACGCCACAAAGGGCTGCTGCAGAAGCGCGCACTGCTTGTCGCCATCATACACGGCCATGGCGAGTAGCTGTTCGCCGACGGCGACATCCACCGTCAGGTCCCATTGTTCACCGCTGGCCAATTCGCGCTGCCGGCCCTGCAATTCCAGGCGATAACGCGGCGGCGCGGCCGCAGCAACGCCTGCCTCCCCGTCCACCGCTTGCTCCGGCGCCCAAAACTGCACGCTCAGGTCCCGCTGACCGGCAAAAAGCGGCCCGTCGCCAAAACTGAAACGCGCCATGTAGCCGGCGTTATAGGCCTCCGCCTCGCGTTCGCGACCGGGATGATCGGTGAAGACACGAAGCTCGCGCAGCGGCTGGTCATTCATATCCGACAAGGCGCAGCAAAAGCCGCAACCATGCGTGCGATCAACGATTTTGAGCAGCAGGCGGTTGATGCCGCGCCGCAGCCGCGCCGAATAGATGAAGTTGTCGGGCACGACGGCCTGCGAACTGTTGGCACGCCCAAGAAGGCGGCCATTCAGCCACGCCTTGTGGTCGTCGTCGCTGCCCATGCGCACTTTGATGTCCTGATCCCGCGGCGATTCGACGTAGCAGGCCGCGTAGGTCACGAAGTAGTCATCAATGGGCAGGAACATTTTGTCCAGACTGATGATGCCGCGGTCGAAATGCCGCGCGCTCCAGACAACGGGAAAACGCTTTGTCTCCGTAAAACCCCATTCGTTGGTCGAGCCGATGCCGGCAATGAGCTTGCCCTTGTCGGCGACAAATTCCGCCTCGTCACTCATGCCCGGATAGGGCCGACACTCGGCCTCACCGGCGAGAAAATCCGTATCCAGGCCGAGCCCGCGGCCATCTACCTGATAGCTCGGGTAGGGTCCGGCCAGCAGCCAGTCGCAAATGAAGCCCTTATCGTCCGGCACCTGCGCAAAAACCGGTAAGGTCGCCATCATCACCGTGAAACCAACGCGTTGCAACATCATCAAGTCCTCATGTTCTTACTTGTCTTCACTTGGAAGCGCCGCCATTCCGGCGGCATCGGCGCGCTGCAACAAAAGGCTGCCGAAAACGGGGTCACAGCGCGTGATAATGCAGTATGGCAGCGCCGCGCGGTGGCAGCGTAATGGCCAGGCCGTCCTTGTCAAAGTAGCGACCGGTGACGCTATGCTGTCGGCCGTCGCGAAGATCACAGAGAATGTAATCGCGATTAGCCGCCAAACCACGCAAGCGGAGCTGGAATGACGCTTCCGGCGCCTGTTCATTGCGCAGGAGGATCACCGCGCCGGCCTGCTTGGCGGGATCATGGAACTGCCGCGCCAGCCAGCGGTCGGGGCCGAAGACTTCCTCGCTGAGCAGATAGTAATCGCCGTTAATCAGGTAGGGTTGCAACTGCGTCCAGCGCTCAGCCAATGTCAGCAGACTGTCGCAGGCGAAGCCCTCGGGGAAGCACAGCGGCAGCATGGTCATGGGCGCCAGGCTCGCCGTGGCAGCATAGTCGTCAACGGCGCAATCA
>JAAZKQ010000494.1 GCA_012799755.1 Lentisphaerota bacterium
CCCCACCTATCCCATTTCGGTTCAGCTGCCGGGGCCGCTCGAAAGGACATCCACCGATGCAAAACATGAATAACAGCTCGCCGACAGCACGGGACGAGGCCAATCTGCCGGAATTCACGCCGGCGGAGCAACGCGTCTTGGCCATGGTTCATGACCACAATCTCCCCGGCCTCAAACGAGCTCTGGCCGCACTCCTGAGAACACCGGCCAAAACAACAGACCCCGACGCCTTGGCCGACCTCATGGACTGCTGCATGCTCGACGCCGCTGAAATGGGCTACCTCGATATCATCAAATTCCTCCACCAGGAAGCCAAGCTGGCCAGGGTCGAGCCACTGGACTACCCATACGGCCCTGAAGATACGCCGCTGCTCTATGCCGCCGCCGCCGGCGCCACTGATGTCGTCAAGTACCTCTTGCAGGCCGGCGCCAATCCCTTTGCGCTTGACGAAACCGGTGTCAATCTCGCGCAGAACGCCATCAACAGCGGCAATGTCGAGTTGGCCAAGTACCTCATTGAGGACTGCAAGATGCCTTGGCAGGGCTACACGTGGGAAGGCCTCAACGCGCTGCACCTGGCCGTGGACTCCCAACAGCCGGCCATGTTCGAGTATGTCCTCTCACTCGGCGCCCTCGCCTACGACCAGCCCACATTCTGCACGGAAGAGTGTCGCAAGAATTTTCCCATCGCCCGCTACATTGACTCCTTGGCCGAGGCCATCGCCACGGACTGGGACCCAAAAGCCTACAACGCCGACGAACAAATCAAGATACAGAGCCAGCAGGCCACAGAACTGAAAAACCAGTACTTGGAAATCCTGGCCAAATACCAGCGCCCGGCGTGGTAGCGACAAGGGGAGTTTGCTTATGCGAGGGGGAGGAAAGGGCTCTGCGGGAGCGGCTGAAAGCGGCTGGAAGCCGCTTCTACTCTGCCGGAAGACAGGGCGCTTGGCTCCGGCTGGCGGGGTCATATCACGCTGCGGGCTGCAAGCCCACAGCACGGTTGACGTATGCGTGTGCTTGGGGGCGTTTGCGGGGTGATGTGCCGTTGCGGGCTGAAAGCCCACAGCACGGTTGACGTATGCGTGTGCTTGGGGGCGTTTGCGGGGTGATGTGCCGCTGCGGGCTGCAAGCCCACAGCACGGTTGACGTATGCGTATGCTTGGGTTTTCGTTTGCGGGGTGCTGTGCCGCTGCGGGCTGCAAGCCCGCAGTACGACCGGGAGAGGAGTGATGTAGGATAACGCAGTCGCCGCGGCCTTGGACTTCCTGGCGCCAATCTTCAAAAAATCTGCGACAATCTGCGGAATCTGCGGATAAAAAACGTCCCGTCAGGGCACTGCCGCTTCTACTCTGCCGGCTCGGCGCCATGACCTGAGCGGCGATGTACTCAGAGACCAAGATTGGTCGTATTATCAACAATGTAGGCCGCGTAGCTCGGCCAGGACTGTATATCTTGCAACGGTCCCACATGGCCGGGAAGCCTGACGGCGGTGGCATGGCCGTCAGCAAGGAGCACGTTCGAGTAGCCGCCGTGAATGTTGGTCATCTTACGATCATTCATCAGCTGGTAGGTATTGATGGTGCTCCGGTCGTAGGTAGGCAAGTGGCGTTCGCTAAGATAAATCTTCTGTGACGGCAGCGGCACCTCCGAGGTGCTCACGCGCTCGTGCGTCCGCCCCGCGCAGTATATGGCGAAGAGCTTTACGTTGTAGTTCCACCAGACGCCCGACACCGAGTAGGTGCATTTGATCGGCTTCACCGTGCCATTGGTGAGCGTCGAGGTCGCGGGAAAAGATGGGCAACGGGCGCAGCCCTCGGTCGTTTGGTTCATATAATCGTTGTAAAAACGCACACCCCAGTCGTGGGCGGCGTAGATGCCGTCATTATCGTCCGTGTACATGATCATGTACACCCCAAGCTGCTTGTAATTGCTGATGCAGCTGATGCTGCGGGCTTTTTCGCGCGCTTTGGCCAAAGCCGGCAAAAGCATGGCGGCCAAGATGGCGATGATGGCAATCACCACCAGCAACTCAATCAAGGTGAAGCGACGTGTTCTCATGCCTGCAACCTCCTATGAAAGGCCATTACTGTCTTCGCAACCAGTGACTTGGAACGCGAATGCCGAGCTGATAATGATTATAGTCATTATGCTGAGAAATAACAAGGCGGCGCTGGACTTTCCCGTGGGCGCTGGTAAGCGGTCAGGCTGAAAGCGGCTGGAAGCCGCTTCTACTCTGCCGGAAGACGGGGCGTCTACGTCCCATAGGTCTCCTACGTCCCATTGCGCTTTTTGCGGGGCGGCTGAAAGCGGCTGGAAGCCGCTTCTACTCTGCCGGAAGACGGGCGCTTGGCGCCGGCTAGCGGGGTGATGTGCCGCTGCGGGCTGGAAGCCCGTAGTACGGTCGGGAGAGGAGTGATGTAGGATAACGCGGTCGCCGCGGCCTTGGACTTCCTGGCAGCCAATCTTCAAAGAATCTGCGACAATCTGCGGAATCTGCGGATAAAAAACGTCCCGTCAGGGCACTGCCGCTTCTACTCTGCCGGAAGACAGGCGCGTGGCCGGCAAAAGCAAACGTCCAATTCGTCGGATCAAACAACTACCTCACGACATGCACATCACCGGCATGAATGGTCACTATCTTCCCATCGCTTTGTTCCAGGCGCAGGAAGCCCTCGGGAGTAATGCCCCGGGCGACGCCTTGGTAAATCCGTCCGCTTTGCTCGATTTTGACCGCGCGGTCATCAAGTACGGACGCACTCCGCCATTCAGCGAGAAAGGACGCGAGCCCGCCATCGGCGAGCCATTGTTCATAATCACGTTCAAAGTGATTGAGAATGGCCGCGAGAATCTCGGCGCGGGGCAAGGCCCGACCGGCCAACTGGCAGAGAGAACCCGCGCTGTCGCGCAGTTCCGGCGGCAGCTCCTCGCGACTGATATTGACATTGACGCCGATGCCGACCACCACATGACTGGTCTCCATGCCCCGACAGTTCATCTCACAGAGAATGCCGCTTATTTTTCGCCCTTCGGCCCAGAGATCATTCGGCCATTTGCATTTGAGAGGCCAAGTCGGACCTTGCTCCAGCAGGGCGCGACGCAAGGATAACGCAGCCAGCAAGGCCAGTTGCGGAACCATTGCCGGCGCAATGCTCGGTCGCAACACGAAGGAAAAATAAAGATTGCGGCCTGGCGGCGAAAACCAACTGCGGGTCATGCGGCCACGGCCACCCGTCTGCGATTCGGCGACGACGATCAGGCCGGCCGGACAACCCGCCGCAGCCAGTTCCAAGGCGCTGCGATTGGTCGAAACCAGCTCCTGCTCGTAGATGAACTGTCGGCCGAGAAAGCGCGTCGTCAACAACGGCGTCACCGCAGCGGATGAAGGCGGCGCCAAGGTGGCTAGATTCTCCATGGTTCTATCACTCCCCTGCCCGGTGTCGCGTGTCGCGCTCAGTATATTCGGCGACGCCTGAACGCGCCGCAGCTTTCATATTTCCACTTCAGCGGGACAAATCACCGCCGGGTCCACGCCGTCATTGCGCTGCGGCAAGGCGATTTTCGCGGCCATCCAGCCGCGATGCACCAGCGTGCCTTTGTAGGGCCCTTCGCCGCCAACACGACCACTGAGACGCACGTGGCGCGGATCAAAATCGGCAGGGACACTAAGTGTTTCCTGCTCAGCTTCTTCGCGAATAGCCGTCACTCCGAAGTATTTGGCGAGAACCTGCCGCGCGTCCGCATGAATCTTGCGCACCGCCGCGCCGACCTGCTCATCGCTGTAGGCGCCAATGTCCTCCTGCAGGAAGTCCACCAGTCGCGCTTCGCGTTGCAACAGGGTCAGGGTGTAGACTGCGGCGGCTCCGGGCGGGGCTTTCGGCGCCGATGCCTTGGCCGTTGCGGCGTCAGTCTCGGCAGCTTCACCGGTGGACTCCGGCAAAGCCGCCACAGCGGCGTCCTTTTCGAAAGCCGCCCAGTATTCGGCGGCCTCGGATGAGCGGATGATCCGCCAGAATGCCCGCCACGCTTGTCCAAAACGTCCCATGATCATATCCCTTTTTTCACTACATCAGTCATTTCTGCGGCCGCCCAGGAGACCGGAACGCAGGAGGAAGTACAGGAGGGTCAGAATGGCGCTGACGGCGGCGGCGACGTAGGTCAGGAAAGCCGCGTTGAGCACAGTCGCCGCGCCCTCGCGTTCCTCATGGGTAACAATGCCGCTATTGACCATCGCCTCCTTGGCGCGGGCGCTGGCATTCCATTCCACGGGCAGAGTGACAATCGTGAACAATACCGCCGCGGCGAAGAGTATCAGCCCCATTTTCACCATGAGCATGCTCCTCAGAAAAAGCCCAATGAAAAACAGGATGTAGGAAAAATTGCTGCCGAAACTCGCCAGAGGCACCAGACTCGTGCGCAGCCCCAGCCAGGCGTAGTTATCGGCGTGCTGCAAGGCATGGCCGGCTTCATGGCAGGCGACGCCGATCGCCGCC
>JAAZKQ010000495.1 GCA_012799755.1 Lentisphaerota bacterium
GCTCTTGGCTTTAATCGGTTGCAAGTGCTGCGGCAAATCATCCTGCCGCAGGCCGCCAAGCATGTGCTGCCGGTTTTCAAGGGCGAAGTTATCTCGACGGTCAAAATGACGTCGGTCGTAGGCTATATCGCCATCCAGGATCTGACCAAAGTCAGCGATATCATCCGTAGCCGCACCTATGAAGCGTTCTTCCCGCTCATTGCCACCGCACTGATCTATTTCACCTTCTCAGGCCTGCTTATCTTTCTGCTCAGCCTGCTGGAGCGAAAAGTTGATCCGGCACTGCGAAAACGGGTTGTTAAAGGAGTGGAGGTGAAGGTATGATTACGGTCAGACATCTTAGCAAGAAATTCGGCGAAACCTGTGTCCTCAAAGATGTCAATGCCGAAATCAACAAAGGCGAAGTCATCTCGATCATCGGCCCGTCAGGGACTGGGAAAAGCACGTTTTTACGCTGCCTGAATTTGCTGGAGAGACCCAGTTCCGGGGAGATTCTGATCAATGGCGTCAGCCTGCTTTCGCCAGAGACGGACATCCACCTGCTGCGCCGCAAAATGGGCATGGTCTTCCAATCTTTCAACCTCTTTTCCCACCTGATGGTCGTTGAGAACCTGATGCTTGGGCCGGTGCAGTTGTTGAAGCTGAGCCGCCAGGAAGCCTATGACCGATCAATGAAGCTGCTTGAGACAGTTGGCCTTACAGCCAGAGCTTATGCCTTTCCAGGGGAATTGTCCGGTGGCCAGAAACAGCGTGTCGCTATTGCCCGGGCCTTGGCCATGGAGCCGGAAATCATTCTTTTTGATGAGCCGACTTCAGCGCTTGATCCAACTATGGTCAGCGAAGTGCTTGCGGTTATCCGCAAGCTGAAGGAGCAGGGCCTGACCATGATGATCGTAACCCACGAAATGGATTTCGCGCGGGATGTCTCCACGCGAATATTCTATATGGACGAGGGCATCATCTTCGAAGACGGCCCCCCCGAACAGATTTTTGAACACCCCAAGCGGGAAAAAACCAGAGCTTTCATACACAAAATCAGCCTTTTCCGTTTCACGGCTGAGAGCAAAACCTTGGACATTTACCGTTTCAACGCAGAACTCGAAGATTTCTGCATCCGCCATCTGCTCAACCGCAAACAAATCCATAACCTGCAACTGCTCTGCGAAGAAGTTCTGGTCAATCTCCTTTTCCCGCTTACTGAAAAGGTCGAACTGTCCATCGGCTGTACGGATGACAACCGTGAAACCGAAATTACATTCGAATATGCTGGACAGACCGGCAACCCGCTCGAAAATCCAAAACCGGATCAGGAACTCTCCTGCAAGATCGTTCAACACCTCGCCCCTGAATGCAACTTCAGCACAGAAGCAGGCTCCAGCAGACTGCGCTTTGTCCTCAAGGACAACAACTCCAAGGTATCATCATGAAAATTGAAAAAGACCGCAAAGGCCAAGAACTGACGCTAACCCTGAGCGGGCGCCTCGACACCACTACCGCCCCGACGCTCGAACAGGAACTCCAGCAGTCCTGGAATGATATCAGTACCCTCATTCTTGAACTCAAGGAACTTGATTATATCTCTTCCGCCGGACTGCGAGTCATCCTGACCGCCCAGAAACACATGCTTAAACAGGGCTCCATGAAATTGCGCAATCTCAGCGACAATGTCCGCGAAGTCTTTGAAATGACTGGATTCGCCGATATTATGACGATTGAATGATAGCACCTGCCAACGGCGGTGATTCCATGCGCAATACCTTCCTGAAATGGCTTTTTGCCTTTATCGCCACCGCGTTTGCCCTGACTTTCGGAATCTCTTTCTTGGTGCAAACCCGGCAGGCCCGGGAAAATGCCGTCCTGTTGATCAGGTTGCGTATTTCAGATGCAAGGCGGCAGCTGTCCGTCACTGAAGGGAACCTGAAGCGCATTTCCGAGATGACAAGTGCGATGGCGCTGATCAAGGCGCGCGCCTTTGCCGGCTTCATTGAACAATCTCCTGAGCTGCTCACTTCCCGTGAAAAGCTGCAAGAGATTCGCAGGATGCTTGATGTTGATGAACTGCACGTTTCCGACCAGAAAGGCATCCTGATTGCTTCAGTTCCTGAAGAATATCATGGCTACGACATGGCCTCGGCTGCGCAATCTGCCGCTTTCCTGCCAGCCATCTCCGATCCATCCTTTGAAATGGTGCAGGAGCCGCAACGTAAAGGCAGCGACAGTGAAATGTTTCAATATGCCGGTGTTGCACGCATTGACCAGCCGGGCATTGTGCAAATCGGCTATCATCCACGACGCCTGATGGAGGCCGCACAGCTGGCTGATATCCGAAATATCGCTGCCGGTTTCCGCATCGGAACCCGTGGCGCCATCATCATCTGCCAGAATCACCAGATCCTCAGCTACGGCGGCGCCAACCTCTCAAAAACCGACCTGATTGCCGCACGCATCAACCAGGAAAACCTACTCAACCAAAAAATCTTCCGCACCCATGTCGGCAACCAAGAATTTCTTGGCGTGGCAGAAAAATTTCGGGACTACTGGATTGTCGGCATCCTGCCCACAAATGAGATGTACCTCCGCCGGAACTCCGTAGTAGGTGTACTGGTTGTCGTTGATTTGCTGCTCTTTGCTCTGGTCTTTGTCCTGGTCTCGATTTTAGTGCAAAAAATCGTCATCAATGGCATCTACCGGATCAATGCATCGCTGAAAAAAATCACCAGCGGAAACCTCGAGGAAAAAGTCCAAGTTACCAACACCGATGAATTCAAAGCTCTCTCCAAAGGAATTAACGCTACTGTCGCCGCATTGAAAAATGCCATTACAGAGACCGCCGCACGGATAGATGCAGAGCTGCAATTTGCACATACGATTCAGGTGTCAGGATTGCCCGACCCCAACCCGGTCTTTCCGCAGCAGGTACCGTTCACCTTGGCCGCCTCAATGAAAACTGCCAAAGAAGTCGGCGGCGATTTTTACGATTATCTGTTGCTTGACGATGACCATCTCTGGTTCATGATTGCGGATGTCTCCGGCAAAGGAATCCCAGCGGCCCTGTTTATGATGACCACCAAAACGCTTCTCCATAAGCTGGCCGAAAAAGGCCTGTCGCCAAAAGATATTTTTGAACAAAGCAATCGGGAAATATGCGCCCGCAACAAAACCGGCATGTTCGTCACCGCCTGGATGGGCATCCTTGAACTTGGCAGCGGACGTCTGGAATGTGCCAATGCCGGCCATAATCCGCCATTGCTGCTGCATGCTGATGGCAGCAGTGAATTTTTGAAGATACCACCGGGCTTAGTGCTGGGCGGCATGGAAACCAGTAAATATCGTGGCAGCAGCCTGTATCTCAAGCCCGGAGACCGCATCATTCTTTATACCGATGGCGTCACCGAAGCGCAAAACCCAAAGGGGGACTTCTTCGCTGAAAAACGCTTCCAGCAGGTGATGGAAAAACACAATCAAGCATCTGTAACATCGCAGCAGCTTCTTGCCGAAATCAATCAGGCAGTCAGCTGCTTCGCCGATGGCGCTGAGCAGGCTGATGATATCACCCTGCTCACTCTGGAATTCAACGGGAAAACGCCAACATGCCTGACTCTGCCGGCAGAACTTGAGCAGCTCCAATCCCTGCAAGAATTCCTTGAAAAGCATCTTCTCCAGGCTGGAATATCAGATAAAATCTGTTCACAATTGCAGCTGGCTGCCGAAGAGGTCTTCGCCAATATTGCCAGGTATGCCTATCCGGCACAGGCCGGCAATGCCGGCATCAGCCTGCAGATTCTTCCACACCCCAAGGGCAAAATCATCTTGCAATTCAGAGACAATGGCATTCCTTGGAACCCGCTCACAAAATCCCCCCCTGACATCAATTTGCCGGCTGATCAGCGTCCAGTCGGTGGCCTCGGCATCTTCCTGGTGCGTAAAATTATGGATGATTGCCTGTATCAATATCAAAATAACCAGAATATACTCACGCTGACAAAATATCTCCCGGCAGAATGAAAGCCGTCATTCTCCCATGTAATAGATCAGGCAAAGCAAAAATAAAATTTTGCTAATTTCAATTCACGCGCCCGCATGGGGCGCGACAGGTAGTTCTTCCAAACCATCGAAAAATCGCCGTTGTTTCAATTCACGCGCCCGCATGGGGCGCGACGCGTAGCCGTACTGGAGCACAATTGGCGTTGGATGTTTCAATTCACGCGCCCGCATGGGGCGCGACCTGCCGGTCTCCCAGCCATTCGCGCATCCCCTCGTTTCAATTCACGCGCCCGCATGGGGCGCGACACTCCCGGGGATCGTCGGCCGCCGTCGTCGCCAGTTTCAATTCACGCGCCCACACAGGGCGCGACAGGAACCGTTGGCTAGTACAATGTTGCAATTAACAAACAACTAAAAACAGGAAAATACTGGGTACAGGTGCTTGAGCTTGATTCTCGCGTCCGCCGTTTGAAAACGCCAAACAACTTTTTCTCGCTTCTCATTCCTCTCATTTTCCCATGCCAGCGCCTGCTTTTCCACTTCTTCCGCCGTGGCGATTCTTCTGTTCAAACACTGCTTGCTCAGTATGCTGAGTTCAATCTCCGCCACGTTCAGCCACGATTCATGTTTTGGGGTGTGCACCAATTCAAAGCGTCGCATCAACGCATGGGCTTTCGCGGGATCAAAGGTTCTCATACAGGGAAACAAAGTTGTGGGGGGTAAGATTGTCGCAGACAAGCGTAATGCGTTTTGCATTCGGATACATGTCGGAATTCAACAAAGTGCGCGATATCCTGCCTCATTTTTCGCTCGAACACCTTTACCATGCGTTTCCCGGCCAGCGGATCCACGGCCATGAAAACATTCGAGGTCCCGCATCGGACATATTCCGTGTCAAAATACCAGCCCCGTGTTCATCTCTGTACGCTTCACGACAATCAGCAATCAGCTGCTTGGGCATTTCGTTCATACAGACCACTGGATACGCAGAATCTTCAGGTCGCGTATAGACATCAATGACATTCTCCATTGCCGGGACGAAAGCTCCATTTCGTCCCGGAGGAATAACCCATTCTTTCCTCAACCAAGGCTTAATCTCCTTTTTTTTAGCACACGTGACACCGTGGAGTACGATATTTCATCAACGATCTTCAATTCCA
>JAAZKQ010000496.1 GCA_012799755.1 Lentisphaerota bacterium
ATTTGCTGTTACTTGGCGATTTTTTGGCTTGTCAGGGGCGATTTTTTGGCTATTTTTCACGCAGTCCTTTAAATTCCAGCCCACCCACCCTAGGGGGCCCCCATCCTCATAAGGTCGCGCGCGCGAGGGACAGACTGCGCTTAGGCTGGGATCGTACAGTATCAATGACGCCTATGAAACCCACCGCTTGGTCACCCCCATATATGCCGTGAGTTTCCTGCAAATTGTCCCAGCGGAGCGTCGAGTTGTACACTGACTGATTACGCCGCTATTCGTTGGCTTTCGCTATAACTTGCCACAATGTAAGCACGGACAGCAGCCTGCAGAATATATTAACACTTTGCATCGCCATCCGACCGCCATTTGCTTCGCTATGCAACCGCCCCGAATCTTCACCAGCCTTCCGCCCGGAAAGTGATTCATTGATCATGTCTCCCTGGCAACCCAGTCTCCCTTACAATGCCCTTCTCTGCCGCTATAACGAAATCGGCATCAAGGGCCGTAATCGCGCACGTTTTGAAGAACAACTCGCCGACGGTCTGCAACGCAGCCTCGCCCCCATCGGCCCGCTGCGCGTTATCTTTGAGCACGGACGCATCATCCTCCTGCCCAAGGAAGGGCGCGAGCCACTCGACGCGGCAGGGCTCGCTCTGTTGCGTGAACGCGTCCCCGGTATTGCGGGCGTGTCGTCCATCTCGCCGTGCTTCCTCGTCAATCCCACGCTCACAGCCATTGAGGAGGCCATTGAAAGCTCATTCCCGGCGGTCTGCGAAGCCTTTCTGGCGCAGGAGCCGCCGCCCGTGCCGAGCTACGCCATGCGCGCACGCCGCAGCGACAAGCGTTTTCCCATGGACTGTCAGCAACTGGAAAAGCACTTCGCCGGCAAAATCCTGCCGCGCTATCCCCAGTTGCATCTTGATCTTAAAAACGCCAATTTCGTCGTCGAAGTCGAAATCCGCCGACAGCAGGCCTTTGTGAGCTACGAGCGCATAGAGGGCCCGGGCGGTCTGCCGGCAGGCAGCAGCGGCCGGGTCCTGGCGCTATTATCCGGCGGCATTGACTCGCCGGTGGCCTGTTTTCAGATGATGCGTCGCGGCTGCATGGTTGACTACATCACCTTCCATAGCGAGCCCTACACACCGCCGGCCTACATCACCAAGCTCTGCGGCATCGCCCACAAACTCAACGACTACCAACGTCGCGGGCGCCTGGTCACGGTCAATCTGTTGCCGGCGCAGCTGGCCATCCGCGACCAATGCCGCAGCCGTCATCGCACCGTGCTCTACCGCCGCTTCATGCTCCACATCGCCAGCATCGTCGCCCGCGCTTTCAACGCCGAAGCATTGGTCACCGGTGATAATATCGGCCAAGTCGCCAGCCAGACCCTCAGCAACATGGCCGTCATCAATGCCGCCACCGACATGATGGTCCTCCGCCCCTTGCTGACTTTCGATAAACTCGAAATCACCAACATCGCCCAGCGCATCGGCACCTACGCCCTTTCCATCGAAGACATTCCTGACAGCTGCACGGTCTTCGCCCCGGACGCCCCCGCCACCGCCACTGAACTCGCGCGCATCCGCGAAGATGAACAGAACATTGATGTGGATGCGCTGGTCGCCGAATGTCTGAAGCAGACCTTCATCGTCAATCCGCGCAGCTTCGCCCAACATCCCTTCGGTGAATGTGAGAACAATTAAACGTAACCAGTCACCGATTGATACCGGTCGTGCCAGTGGTCTTCTCCTACTGTTGTGCCTTTACAAGGCACTGCCTCATGGGGGAACTCGCCACCCCAGCCTGAAGGCTGGGGTTAAGCATGGTTAAGCGCCTACGGCGCA
>JAAZKQ010000497.1 GCA_012799755.1 Lentisphaerota bacterium
CCTGAAGGCTGGGGTTAAGCATGGTTAAGCGCCTACGGCGCCAAGTTGTCCATTTGCTGACATCTTGGTCCACAATACCAATAAGCGACCGCTTACCTCTCAACTTACCCTGCCGCCGCAAGGCCGCGGGCGCTGCCTCAACGCACGACGCGGGTGTCGCAGATATGATCATGCAAAGCCCGCTTTTCGTCGTCAAAAAGCACCATCAAATAGCCAATGCACAAAATCAGGCCGGACAAACCCGAAGCCAGCCAGCGACACACCCCACGCCAAAACGTCAGACGGCTGCCATCGGACCGCAGAACTTTCAGCCCCAGGGCCATCTTGCCCGGCGTCGCCGCATAACGACTCAGGAAAAAGCCATTGTAGAATATATAGACGGCAATCTGCACTGACATTGAGACGAGGGACGTCACGACCGCGACTGCCGTTCCGACGGACTCATCCAAAAAGCCGCTCGCCGCAGAGCCTATGTTCAAGGGCAAGGCAAGCACAGACTGCACGATGGCTAAAATTCCGTTGTCTATCATCATGGCAAGCGCCCGAATCCAAAAGCCGGCATACTCAAAATCACCGCCTTGCACGCGTAGGCCCTCGCGCAAGCGCTGGAAAAAAGCATCCTTGCAGTGAGGGCAGACCAACTGCCCCTGGTAGTCAATCAGATCAACCGAACTGAAGCCCTGACCACACTGTGAGCAACAAGCCCGCAACTCCGGCGTCGCTGCCGCAGTTTCCGTCGGCAAGGGCCGCAAAGGCGGCAGGGATGCATCGGCAGAATTCGCTGCGGCAGCTTGCGCCCCAATCGTCAACTGCAACTCGGCCACTGTCCCGGCGGCTGCCCACTCCGCCATGCCCTCGCGCCACACCAAGCTGTCGGCATCCAGCTGCCCGCTGCGAAACATCGCTTGCAGGGCGTCCAGTGACACTGGCCCCTGCTGCTGACCGCCCACCGCATAGTACCACATGGCCCACTCCTTTCAGAATATCGCCCTCGCCTTAGCTCAAAGCCACTAAATATCGAAGTCCTTTTTCAACGGCCGGTGGGTGAAATGCCGGCGTCCTTCCGCGTAATCAGCCACCAGCTGCCCGCTGCCTTTCAGCAGCCACTTGTAGATCACCAGGCCCTCCAAACCCACCGGACCGCGAGCATGTATTTTATTCGTGCTGATGCCGACCTCCGCGCCAAGGCCGTAGCGGAAACCGTCGCTGAAACGAGTGCTGCAATTCCAAAACACATTGCCCGAGTCAACCAGGCTCATAAAGCGACTCGCACGCTCAGCGTCCGCCGTCACAATCACGTCCGTATGGCCAGAGCCGTACTCGTTGATGTGATCAATCGCCATATCAAGGTCATCAACCACCCGCACCGACAGCACGTAGTCCAAGTACTCCGTACCCCAATCCGCCGCCGTCGCTTCCTGCCAGGACGGCACAATCGCCCGACTGCGCTCGCAGCCAAGCACACGCACACCGCGCGCCTTCAGTTCAGCCGCCACCTGCGGCAAAAACTCCGCCGCCACCGCCTGATGCACCAAAAGCGTCTCAAGAGCGTTGCATACGGACACATACTGGCATTTGGCATCGCAGACCACCCGCGACGCCATCGCCAAATCCGCCGCCGCGTCAACATAGACATGGCAAATGCCGTCCGCATGACCCAGCACCGGAATGTTCGAATGGTCCATGATGTACTTCACGAAGGCATTGGAGCCGCGGGGAATAATCAGGTCAATGCAATCGTCCAAAGCAAGCATTTCGTTGACATCCGCGCGCGTTTCCAACAGTTGCAGCCAGCCGGTCGCAATCCCGGCGGCCTCCGCAGCCTCTCGAATCACCGTCGCCAGTATCCGGTTGGTGTGCAGCGCCTCGCTGCCGCCCTTGAGCAGGGTTGCATTGCCGCTCTTCAGACAGAGACTCGAAATCTGCACCAGCGCGTCGGGCCGCGACTCAAAAATCACCCCGATCACGCCAATGGGACAAGCAACCTGGTAGAGCTCCAGCCCCTCGTCCAACTCTGTCGCCCGCAGGGTCGCCCCCACCGGATCGGGCAAGCCAAGCAGACTCTCCACCCCGGCAATCACCTCGGACAACTTCTTCTCATCAAATTTCAGACGCTTAAGCAACGGCGCCGACAAACCGGAGGCTTCCGCCGCCGCCACGTCTTCCCGATTCGCCGCCACAATCGCCGCCGCGTGCGCACGCAGCGCATCAGCCACGGCTTGCAAGGCATTGTTTTTCTCTGCTGTCTTCACTGCGGCCAGTTTCACTGCCGCGCCTTTGGCGGCCATCGCCATCTGCCGTATATCCATGGGCCACTCCCCAATGCTGCCCCGCAGGGCTCGCTGTTGTGTTTTCGCCAGTCCTGCCGACCGGCACAAAGAAACAGCTAAGATACCCCGCTGCGCCCCGTAAATCAACGGCCAAATGCATCACGCCAGCCGAATTGCCCGCGGGCCATTGCATTCCATCGCCAGCAAATTACAGTTGTATTCCAGCGTCATTCCGTACGTAACACTCTATTCTTTCAGCTGTAAGGAGTTCATCCGTCATGCGCATGATCATGTTTTCCAAGATGCTCAAGGGCAAAAGCGTTCCTGAACTGGCAGAACTGGCCAAACAGTGGGGTCTTGATGGTTTCGACCTCTGCGTCCGCCCGGAATACCCCGTAACGCCCGACAATGCCGGCGACAAGCTGCCGGAAGCCGTCGCCTTCTTCCGCCAGCAAGGTCTGGACATTCCCATGGTCACCGGCAACTTCGATTTGCTTGGCCCAGACCACCCGACGGCTGCGCCGCTGCTCCGCGCCATGGACCGGGCCGATGTCCGCCTCCTCAAACTCGGCTACTTCCGCTTCGATCCGGCAACCATGGACTACCAAGAGGAACTGGCCAAAACCCGCGCCACCCTCCGTGCCTGGGCGCCCCTCGCCAAACAATACGGCGTCAAAATCTGCTACCACACTCACAGCAACAAATGCATGGGCCTCAACGCCGCCGCCCTCGCCCATCTCTTTGCCGACCTCGACCCGGCGCTCTTCGGCGCCTATCTCGACCCCGGTCATCTGCGCGTCGAAGGCGAAGACTTCGCCGTCGCTATCGCCATGGTCAAACCCTGGCTGAGCATCATCGCCGTCAAAGACGTGTTTATCGAACGGGAGGAAAGCAACGGCCACGGCAAAGGCGTCAACCGCTGGGTCACCGCCGGTAAAGGCATGGTTGATTGGACCTACGTCTTCGCCTGCCTGAAGAAAATCAACTTTCAGGGACCGGTGAGTGTCCATTGCGAATTCAAGGCCGAACCCGACCAGTTCCTCGAGCTCGCCCGCAAGGAAATCGCCTTCTTCCGCAACTTCGTCTGAAACAGCCCGGACCGACAATGCGTCGGCGCTCTCCCGTCACGCCCCGCGCCGAACCGCGGACAGCCAGGGATAATCATGCACGACGTTCAACCCATAATCACCCACAGCCCGCCCAGGGATACGCCGGCTACAGACGCCGCCACCAGTCCGCGACAGCTCTTCTGGCGCCCTCAAAAAAAAGACACAGCACCGCTCAGCTTCTTCGGCGCCCTTCATTTCGGTACTCCCGAAATGTACCCGCTGCCCCTGATCGTCGAAGAAGCTTTCCGCGACTGCGATGTCGCCGCTTTTGAAACCGACCTCGGCACCATCGCCTCGCCTGCCTTCCATGCCCTCATGGCCAAAACAGGCACCCTACCCGAAGGACAGAGCCTCGCCGACCAACTCAGCGCCGAGACCTGGCAGGGACTGTGCCGGCGCGCGCAATCCCTCGGCTACCACCACAGCAGCATCAGCCGATTCCGCAGTTGGTACTGCGCATCGCTGCTCACCTCAAGCGCCCTCCAACTCTCCGGCATGGCGTCACAACTCGGCGTTGACAGCTATCTTTTCGCCCGCGCCAAAGCGCAGGATAAAATCATCCTCTGCCTCGAACAACCCGACGAGCAATTGCAGCTGCTCAGCAGTATCAACTCTGTCAGCGATGACGAATTCATGCAGAATACCCTCGCTGAAATTGACAACATGCCCGCCTTCACCCAGCATATGTTGCAAATCTGGCTGCGCGGTGATGCCAAGGGACTGGCCGCGCTCATCTGCTCGGGCTTTGAAGGCAACAACGCCCTGCAAAAACGCATGCTGCAAAGCCGCAATCGCAATTGGTTCCAGCAACTCCACGCCGCCAACCGCGACGGCAAGGCCATCCTCAGCGTCGTCGGCGCCGGCCATCTCGTCGGTGACAACTCCCTCCTGTAGTTCTTCCACCAGCACGGTTACGATGTCACCCAGCTGTAACCCAAGTCCATCCCACAAGACCCCAAGTGTGAGAGGCGGACGTTCAGGACAGGGTGGACGGACACGCTGCCGGCTAAAAGCCCGCAACACAGCCGGAAAACGGCGCTTGAGGGAACGGAGTGAACAGGAGACAGCCGTCCATCTTGCCCGCCGGCGTCCCATACGTCCAATACCAAAGAGTCCTATGAAACTCGCCGCGCGAATCGTCGGAACTCACCACGAAGAACGGTCCAATCACCACGATGCCAAGGCAGCTGAAATCATCCGGAAGCACAATTTGCTGTTACTTGGCGATTTTTTGGCTTGTCAGGGGCGATTTTTTGGCTATTTTTCACGCAGTCCTTTAAATTCCAGCCCACCCACCCTAGGGGGCCCCCATCCTCATAAGGTCGCGCGCGCGAG
>JAAZKQ010000498.1 GCA_012799755.1 Lentisphaerota bacterium
GAAGCGGCTTCCAGCCGCTTTCAGATGCGTCTCGCCTTATCGTCATGACTCTCGCCAAACGTGTGTTTTCCGGCAGAGTGGAAGCGGCTTCCAGCCGCTTTCAGATGCGTCTCGCCTTATCGTCATGACTCTCGCCAAACGTGTGTTTTCCGGCAGAGTGGAAGCGGCTTCCAGCCGCTTTCGAGCACGCATTGCCCGCCTGCCCGCTGCTTGCACCCAGCCACGTCTGTTTTCAGAGAGTGCCGCTACCAATGGGTGATCGGTTACTTCGCGCTCGCCCATCTATCCCGTTTCGGCCCATCGCCTTGCGGCTGAAGGTGTATGCTGAGCTTTACTGCGTGATTTCGGGGAGGTCGAGACCGCTGCCGGCCATTTGCGGGCAGACTTGCCGGTAATTACACTGTCGGCAACTGTATTCGCTGGGCTGGCAGGGAAAGTCGTCCTCTTCGGCGACGTTGTTTTCAGGGTCACGCAGTTTTTGTTTCATGGCTTGCGCGCTGCTGAGAATCTGGTCCTTGACGCTGATGAGCAGGCCGGGTTCCACGGGGTAGTGGCTGGGGCGGCCGCCGTCAAGGAGGAATACGCCTTTGAGTTGCAGGCGTTCCAGCGGCACGAGCCATTTTTCCATCGCGTAGAGCGCGTAGCAGCCTAGCTGCTGGCGGAGGGTGACGCGATTTTCGCCTCCCGTCTTCCAATCAATGATGTGAAGCAGGCCCTCGTTGTCCAGGTAGGCGAAATCAATGGCGCACCATACCTTGAGGTCGTTGACCATGAAGGTGTCAAGGGTATCAATGGGTTTCCAGTTGATGTAGGGCATGGCGAGAATTTCACGCAGCATGGGTGAGCTGACGAAGGAATCCAGACAGGTGAATATACGCTCCTTGATCTTGTCGGTCATTTCCCGCGGCAGCGTTCTGCCATTGCCGTAGTAGAGCTCGAAAAGATTGGTTTTCTTGGGGTACTGCAACCAGGCCTTGGTGACGGACTCGGTCCAGCCGCTGCGCAGTTTGAGTACGGCCTGATGCTGTAATTCTTCCAAGCTGGGCATGGCGGCGCCGCGGGCCACGGCTTCCAAGCAGTCCTTGATGATGTCATGGACAATGTTGCCGGCCCACATGACCATGGGCTTGACGTTTTTGAGGATGTAAAGCGTACGGGTCGTTTCGGAAGCATCGGCTTCCCAGCCGCCCCAGGAGCCATAGTAGGCGTAGTAATAGGCTCTTGGACAGCTTTGGAAAAGCTGGGCGCGGGAGACCGACCAGCTCAGTTCATTCGTCAATTTGCGCATTGTCGGGCCTTTCTTTTTGTTCCAGGCGCCGCTGGCGGAAGAATGTCTGGAGCATCTCCTGGGCTTCATCCTTGAGGAGGCCGGCTTCAACGGCGACCCGATGCAGCATACCCGGGAAGGCGGTGATGGATAGAGCGCTGCCGGCGGCGCCCATGCGGGGGTCGGGGCAGGCAAAAACGAGTTTGCCAAGGCGGCAGTTGACCATGGCGCCGGCGCACATGGCGCATGGTTCCTTGGTGACGTAGAGGGTGCAGTTGTTGAGTCGCCAATCGCCAATGGTGGACGCCGCCTGGGTCAGAGCGATCATCTCTGCGTGGGCGGTGCCGTCCTTGAGCAGCTCGACCTGATTATGCGCCCGAGCAATGATTTGCCCTTGGTGGACGACGATGGCGCCGACGGGCACTTCACCGGCCTCGGCAGCCATGCCGGCTTGACGAAGGGCCTGGCGCATGTAGTATTCTGGAGTGTAAGGAAGCATCAGTGGCCGGCGTTGTCCATGGTGGCGGGTTTGGATAGCGCGATGAGGAAGCGCTGCGCGCGGTCGGGCTGGGAATCCAGAACGATGGCGGCGGCGGCGCGCAGTTCTTGCAGGCGGTGATCGTCTTCCGGGAGGGGGCCGGCGCGATCAATGCGGTCGAAGGCGGCGGCGGCTTCCAGGAGGTGGCTACGCAAATCGTGGTAGTATAGATCAACGAGTTCGCGGGCGGATTTGACCGGCTTGAGTTCTGGCATGGGCTGTCTCCGGATAGCTGTCGTTCAAAGCTTGCTGTTGCCGTGCAATATAGGTGGCGGCGCCGTTGCGGCAAAGCGCCTGACAGCGCACTGCATTGCAGCGCCGGGATATTTTCTTCTCAGCGTTTGCCTTTGCGGGGTTTGGCGGCGTTGAGTTCGGTTTCGCATTTGCGGATAGCATCGTACATTTCTTCAGGGCCTTCGCTGTTGCGCAGCTCGGCGATGATGTCGGTGTTGAGGCAGAGCATGCAGATTTGCGTGAGCACTTGCAGGTGCAACTGGTCTTCCCGGCAGCAAATGAGGAAGAACAGGTCGGTTTTGCTGTTGTCTGGCGCGGCGCCGAAGAAGATGGGGCTGAGCAGTCGGCCAACGCAGACGAAGGATGCCTCGAACATATAGTTGTCTCGCTGCAGCGGATGGGGCAGGGCGACGCCGTTATCAATGGCGGTGGTGCCGATTTTTTCGCGCTTGCGCAGTTCCTCGTAGAGGTCTTCGGGATTGTAGAGCAGGCCGGTGTCGGTAGCCAGCTTGGTCAGGTTGCGGAGGACGGCGGCTTGCGTCTTGCCCCTCATGGCGCCGTCAATGGATTCAGGCGAGCACAGCGGCGTGAGGATGAGCGGTCGGCTGGTGCAGGCGACATGGCTGTCACGGCGGACTTCATCAAGCGGCGTGACGACAGCTTCGTGAAGAATGCGTTCCGAGTACCATGCGTCAAGGTCTTCCTGCTCGAAAAGGAATCGTTCGCCCTGGCGGCTGCACGGAATCTCGCCACGCAGAGCCATGGCGCGCAGCTCCTGCGGGTCAAGCTGCAAGAAGGCAGCGGCATCATTCAGGTTGAGTTGTCGGTAAGCCATGGTGCGATTCTAGTGGAAAAGGAGCATGAACCGGCGGAAATGGAAAACACAAATGTAGTCTCTGAATGCTTTTTTGCCTGTGTGGGAAAGCATAACAGGCAAGGTTTCGGTAAGCGGTTACCGATTGATACCGGTCGTGCCGGCGGTCTTTTTCAGCTGTGGTGCCTTTACAAGGCACTACCTCTTGGGGAGCTCGCCACCCCAGCCTGAAGGCTGGGGTTAAGCATGGTTAAGCGCCTACGGCGCAAAGTGATGCGTTTGCAGGGTCGTGTCACGCTGCGGGCTACAAGCCCGCAACACAGCCGCGAAACAGGCGTGCTTGGTGCCGCAGAACGGACAGGAAACAGGTGCCTGTCCACAGTGTCCACCATGTCCACCATGTCCACCATGTCCACC